>JAHFEJ010000011.1:0-15857 GCA_023248535.1 Nitrospinales bacterium
CGAGTCATCCAGCGCAGGGCTTACGGCCTGCGGGATGAGGAGTACCTCCGCCTTAAAATCCTTACCTGCATGCTGGAGGAATTATGACGATTCTACCCACTCACTTGGGAGATGATCCTTATTAAAGGGAGGAGTGGAATAGCAATTACCATCCGCTCCGGTTATCCCCTTTAAGGGGAAAGGGAGGAGCGGAGCGGCAATCACCGGCTGACGCGGCGTTTGAGGTTCCGCAATTTTATTCCCAGAATGATGAGGACAAGAAAAAGGGTCACGCCGTTCGCCACTATGAGGGGCGGCGACTTCAACAACAGGCCGTAAATAAGCCAAACCCCCACGCCGGCGCTGAAGATCACCAGCATCGCCATCGACAGGTCATCGGTCTTGCCGGTGCGCCATGCGCGGATCACCTGGGGCAAAAAGGCGATGGTGGTGAGGGTTCCGGCGAAAAAGCCCAGCGCGTCAAGGCGGTTCATCCGCGCCATTGAACCATCAATCCCCCCCGCGCGCAAGGCCGGTACAGGTTGTCATCCCCCTCTCCCGGTGGGTACACAATTAATTGTGTACGTTGGCGCGTTAGCGCCAAAGGGGATCGGCCCGCCGGGCCGATGTACCCAATGAATTGGGTACCCACCCAACACATGGCCATGCCGCGCCGGTTGGGGCAGGTTTCAAACCTGCCCCCAACACAATTCGGCCGCCGTTACAGGTATAATATGAAAACAATGCACAGAGATGAACAGTGAACCGCCACACCCCCGGCGACGCCCCCCGCATCCTCATTATTGAGGGGGATCAACAGGAAGGGGAAGCCATTGCCGGGCGGATCAACGCCTATTTTCAAAAACGGAGCATCCCCGTTACGTGCGATTGGGTGAATTCGGTGGAACGCTCGCTGGTGCAGGTCAAATATTACGAGTACGACGCCGCGGTGGCCGCCATGCATCCGCAACCGGACGAATCGGGGGCCGATTTCATCGATCTGATGGCACAGCGTCATTACAGCATTCCAGTGGTGTTGATCGCAACGCCGGAGGATGAAGCCGCCACGGAGGAGGCCATCCGGCGCGGGGCCGCCGGGGTTATTCCGCGGTCGGAAAGGCATACCGGCGCGCTTCCCGAAATGGTCGATAACGCCATCCTGCGGTCCCGCGCCCGGCGCGAGCAGGAGAGGCTGGCCGACGACCTGCGCGAAAAGAACAAGGAACTCAGGGCGATGAACGAGATTCTCGCCCGGCAATCGGTCCGCTTCCTCAAGCTCAAGAAGGAGCAGGAGGGGCAGCGGCGCAGGATGGAATCGCTGCTCAACGCCATGTCCGATGGCGTGGTGTTCATCAACAGCCGCCACGAAATAGAATTGCTCAATCCCGCCGCGCGCGGCATCTTCCGCACGGAAGGGACGGATAAAGGGTTTACGTTTGACGACCTCAAGGCGTTCACGGGCATCGATCCGTTTGACAGCCGGGCGGTGGAAGAGGCCCCGGCGGCGATCTTCTCCATCGATTACCGCGTCGCCGCGCGGGTGGTGGAGGAAGACGGCGCGCAGACGGGCCGGATGGTGGTGCTGCGCAACGTGACGCAGGAGAAAGAGGTTGAACGGCTCAAAGCCGAGTTCCAGTCGATGGTGTCGCACGAGCTGCGCACGCCGCTTACCGCCATCCGGGGCGCCGTGGAAAATTTCCTGCGCGGCACCCTGGGGGAAACCACCGAACAGCAGCGCGTGTTCCTCACCATGATCCTGCGCAATGTGGAACGGCAGACGCTTCTGATCAACGATATGCTCGATCTGGCGAAGCTCGAGGCGAACATGATGTCGTTGAAAGCCGCCCAGATGGAGCCGGAATATGCGGCGCGCCTTTCCTATGAATCGTTCCGCTATGCCTGCGCGGAAAAGGGGGTGGCGTTCACGCTGGTTCTGGCGGAAGGGCTTCCCAATATCTACGCCGACGAGCGGATGGTCTGCCAGATACTGGACAATCTGCTTTCCAACGCCCTCAAGTTCACCCCCGCCGGCGGCACGGTCATCCTGGAGGTGGCGCCCCTGCCGGGCGCGCCCGATCAGGCCGTCGCTTTCCGCGTGATCGACAGCGGCATCGGCGTGCCCGATCATTTGAAAGAAAAAATATTCGACCGCTATTACCAGGCCGATTCCTCCATCAACCGGCAGTACAAGGGGACGGGGCTGGGGCTGGCCATCTGCCGCCGGATGGCGGAACTGCACAACGGCACGGTGGCCGCGGCCGATGCGCCGGGAGGGGGCGCGGTATTCACCCTGCGGCTGCCGGTATCGTTGGCCCTGCGGAAAAAAATTGTGCTGGCGGTGGCCGATCCCGGCCAGCGCGGCCGGGACGAGGAGATGCTGCGCCGCGAGTTCCATTGCATAACGGCCATCCCGGGGGATGACGTGACGGCAAAAATCGCCGAGGCTCTTCCCCAACTGGTCCTTATCGATTATCTTGGTGATGGAATGAACGGCTATGGCATATACGGCGATATGAAAAAGAACCCCGCCACCGCGCGGATCCCGGTGATCTTTTTGGGAGACGGCCTTGCCGAAGGCGACAAGGTGCAGGCCCTCAAGGCCGGGGCGGCCGATGTCATCGCCCGCCCCTATAGCGCCGGGGAATTCCTTGCGCGCGTCAAGCGCGCCATGGGAGGCGCCGCGTGACGCCCATCAAGATCCTGCTGGTCGACGATGAGCGCGATCTCCTGCTCAACATGCAGTTGGCCCTCAAGTCCGAAGGGTATGAAGTGATCACGGCGGAAAGCGGCCGGGAAGCGGTGGCGTTGGCGCGCGGAGAGCGCCCCGACCTGGTCATCATGGACGGCATGATGCCGGATATGGACGGTTTCACCGCGTGCCGCCATATCAAGGATGATCCCGCCACCGCCAACATCAACGTTATTTTCCTCACCGCCAAAGACATGACCAACGATATGGTGCAGGGGCTTGATAGCGGCGCCATGGATTACATCACCAAGCCGTTCAACTACGATGAGCTGTTCGCGCGGCTGCGTTCATTCCAGCGGCTTTACACCTACCAGAAAAAACTGTCGGCGATGGTGGATTTTTCGAGCGCCATCAACCAGCTTGATATCAGGAAGCTGGTTGACGGGGTACGGGCCAGCCTCACCAACATCATTCAAGTCGAACTTTTCTCCATCTTTCTGTACCATGAGAAGCGGCGCCAAGTGGAGTTGATCGTTTCCAACCATCCGTATCTGGTTGACGCCGGGGAACTGGAACTGGATATCGATCAAACGCCCCTGATGCGCGATGTGGTGGAACAGAAGCGGATCATTCACATCAGCGAATTTTCCAAATCCCCCTATTTGACCTGCCAGCGGGAAAAATACCGCGATGACTACGCCATCGGCGTGCCGCTTATCATGGGCAGCCGCCTCATCGGGGTGATGAACCTCAACGGCAACTCATTCGGTTTTTTCAACAAGCCGGATTTTATGTTCATCCAGCTTGCGGCGGAACACATCGCCAGCGCCATCTCAAACGCGATGCAATACCGGCGGATACAGGAGATGGCGGTGACCGATGCGCTGACCGGCGTGTTCAACCGCCGCCACTTTTTTGAACAGCTCAATGCCGAGTGGGAGCGCTTCGACCGCTACAACAGCGTCCTCTCCGTCATTATGGCCGACATCGATTTTTTCAAGAAGGTCAACGATACGCTGGGGCACCCCTGCGGCGACATGGTCTTGGCCAATACGGCGAAAATCCTGAAAAGCCACCTGCGCAAAGTTGATACCGTCGCCCGCTATGGGGGCGAGGAATTCGTGATCCTGCTTCCCGAAACCACCCGGCAGGCGGCCGCGATGGTGGCGGAGCGCATGCGGGCGGATATCGAAAATCAAACGGTCATGTGGGACGGGAAACCGGTCCGCGCCACCGTTTCCATGGGCGTGGCGGATGCCGCTGAAGCGGAGATGGCATCGCCGGATTTTCTTTTGCGCGGCGCCGATCAAAAACTGTACCGGGCCAAAGAAGCGGGCCGCAACCGGGTCGTCTGGTAAACAGCCGCCATGCAGTTTACCGCCGCCCTTCTCCTCGGTTATCTGATCGGTTCCATACCGTCAGCCCTCATCGCCGGCCGGATCTTGCTTGGCGTGGACATCCGCACCATCGGCAGCGGCAACGCGGGCGCAACCAATCTCTACCGCGTCGCCGGCCTCCGCCCGTATCTCGCTGTCCTGGCCGCTGATATTTTTAAAGGGTACGCCGCCACCGCGTGGGTTGCGGGCGCCGCCGGTCCCGGCATCGATGCCCTTCATGCGATGATCGCCTGCGGCCTGGCCGCGGTCATCGGCCATATTTTCACCCTCTTCGCCGGCTTCAAGGGGGGGAAAGGGGTCGCCACCGCGGCGGGCATGATGCTGGCGCTGGCGCCGGGCCCTTTGTTGGCCGCGATTGTGGTCTATCTCGTCATTTTGTATTTCACCAGCTATGTCTCGCTCGGCTCCATCGGCGCCGCGGTTTCGGTGCCGGTGACGTTGGCGGTCTCCCATTTCGCGCTGGGATCGACTTTCCGCGTTGAGATACAGATCATCGCGGTCGTCATGGCGCTGCTCATCCTGCTCACGCACCGCGAAAACATCGCGCGCCTGATCAAGGGGGAGGAGCGCAAGACCGGGTTTTTCGGGAAGGGGCCGTGAGGCCGTGTGTACTTGCGCTTCAATGTGTGTTAATTTTATAACATAATCATGACCGAACCAACAAAAGTGCTTGTTGTCGATGACGAAGACGTCATCCGGCAGATGGTCGGCCGCGTGCTCAAATATATGGGCATCAACAGCGAGTCCGCCGAGAACGGTTTTCAGGCCCTGGAAAAACTTAAAGAGGGCCGCTTCGATATCATTATCGCCGACATCCGCATGCCGAACATGGATGGGATGGAGCTGCTCAAGATCGCCGGGAAGGAATATCCCGATATCGACGTGATCATAATGACCGCGCATGCGGTGAAATATTCCTTTATCGACGTGGTGGAGGCCGGAGCCACGGATTTCATCAACAAGCCGTTCAGCGTGGAAGAGATGAAAGCGAAGATGGAAAGGGTGTTGCGCGAACGGCGCACGGTGGGGGAGCTTGCCGGCAAGTCCGTCCGGCTTGAAAAGGCCTATGGGGATCTGTTGGCGGCCAAAGACGAGGTGGCGCGGTTGGGTAACGGTGTCAATCCCGATAGGGAATTCCTGCTGGGGGAGATCGAGCGGCTGAAACAGGACAACGCCCGCCTGAGGTCTAAAGGCGGGGATAAGTAATCCGACAAACCCCTGTACATGAAAAGAAAACCGGCCATCATCCGTTCCCCGGAGGCCATGGGCCGCTGGAGCGCGGGCCTGAAGGGGACGCTCGGGTTTGTGCCCACGCTCGGCGCGCTGCACGAAGGGCATGTTTCGTTGATCAAGCGGGCCAGCCGCGAAAACGATGTGGCGGTGGTCTCGGTTTTCGTTAATCCGTTGCAATTCACGCCGGAGGGATTCCGCAAATATCCGCGCAACCTCGCCGCCGATGCCAAGCTTGCCGCCGCCGCCGGGGCATCCGCCATTTTCGCCCCGTCGGCGGAACAGATGTACCCGGCGGGGTTTCAGTCGCACATTGTTCTGCCGCGGCTGTTCGCCGCCCTCAAGCGCCAGAACCTCGAATGGCATTACCGGGGAGTGTTGCAGGTGGTGATGAAGCTGCTGCAGATCGTTCTGCCGGACCGCGTGTACTTCGGCTTGAAAGACCCGCACCAACTGGCGCTGATCGAGCGGATGGCTGCGGATTTCAATCTCCCGGTCGTGATCCGCCGCTGTTCCACCGTGCGCGGGCGGGACGGCCTTGCCCGCTCATCGCGCAATGCGTTGCTTACCCCCGGCGAGCGGGCCGCCGCGCCGGTGATTTACCGGGCGCTATGTGCGGCCAAAAAAGCGCTTCACGAAGGCAAAACCCCGGCGCGGGCGATGCGTGTGCTGGAGAAGACGCTCGCGGCGGTGCCGCTGGCCCGGTTGGAATACGCCGAGATAATTGATCCCTCCACCTTCCTTCCGGCGCGGCGCGGCGCGCGCGAGGCGCTGGCCTACGCCGCCGTCTGGATAGGGGAAAAACGGCTGGCCGATAATATCCGCTTCCGGCTTAAATAACCGTGGCGGCGGTACTTTTCTTTGTCAGCGGCCACGGCTTTGGCCACGCGGTGCGCGCGGCGCAGGTGGTGCGGGAACTTTCAGCGCGCGGCCACCATTGCACTATCGCCACATCCGCGCCGCGCTGGATTTTCGATGCAAACCTTTCCGGGTGCGATTACGCCATCCGCTCAATGGTGATGGATGAAGGGGTATTCCAGATCGATAGCCTGCGCAATGATCTTGCGCAAACGTATGGCCGGTGGAAGGCTTTTCTGGATGGCGCGGAGGATTGGCTGAACTCGGGCATGGCCCTCGTGCGGGAAACCGGCGCTGTTGGCATCATTTCCGATATCGCGCCGCTTGCCTTTCCGCTGGCGCGGCGCGCCGGGTTGCCATCGGTTCTGGAGGCCACCTTTACCTGGGACTGTATCCTCGATTTCTACCGGGACGATAACCCCGGCTTTGCCGTCATCGCCCGTGAAATACGCACGCATTACCTGATGGCCGATGCGATGATCTATACCCCTTTTGCTTACGGCCTCCCGCCGGTGGAGCCATCGTTCTTGGTGCCGTTGATCGCAAAGAAGGCGTTGCATGAAAAGCGTGAAATAAGAGACCGGTTGGGGTGGGATGATAACCCCCATTTTTTCATATCGTTCGGAGGGTACGGGGTGAATGGTCTCGATGGCCTCCGTTTGCGTGAAATGCCGCAATATCTCTTTGTATTTTTGGGAGATACAGTTGGACGTGAAGGCAACATCATCCGCCTGAAAAACGGCGAGGTATCCCACCATGAGCTGGTCGCGGCGTGCGATGCGGTGATCGGAAAGCCTGGCTATGGCACTGTATCTGAATGCGTTTTGAACAGGACGCCGCTCGTTTATACATCGCGCGGGAAATTCGCCGAGTACGAACCGATGGTAGCCGAGATGGAGGAATATGTCCCCACGCTCCACATCCCGCATAAGGAATTGTTTTCAGGCGGATTGCGGGATTATCTTGGCCGCATCCCGGCGTTTGAAAGGAAGCACAAAACCGATTCCGGCACCGGTGCGAGCGACGCCGCCGACATCATCTGCCGCCGCTTCGGCATTTAATCAAAAATCCCTTTTTTACGCAAAAAATCAACACCTTCCACGGCGCGTTCCAGCGGCACGCGGCGGTTGATCTCCATCACCCGAATGGTGTGCGGCTTTAAAAATCCTTTCACCATATCCCAATCCACATCGCCGCAGCCCGGTTCGTTGTGATCCGTGTAGCCCCCCGTTACATCGTGCAGGTGGATGCCGATAAGCCGGTTGCCAAATGTTTCCAACATCTTGCGGTGCGGAATGCCGAAAAGCGTTTGAAGTGTGTGGGCGTGGCCGGTGTCGTGCCAGTAATGCAGATTGCCGCCGTCGAACATGTTGAAGATGATCCCGAATTCCTCGAAAAACGGAATTTCGCGGAAATAATACCGGTTCTCCAATGCCACTTTAACTCCTGCTTTTACCGCAGCTTGGTTGATTGCATCCAGGCTCTTCAGCGTCTGTTCGAACGGTTTACGCGCAGTGGCCACCCGCTTTATGAATAGCGCTTCGCGTGCCGCGTCCGCTTCTGGGCTGTTGAGCATTCCCTCATTGCAAAAGTGCATCATGATCCTGTGCGCCTCAAAGTCTTCCTGGATCGCGCCGCAGTGAAGAACCACCGCTCCCGCTCCGATGGCGGCGCTATGGCGAATGGTTTCAATAACATCGGCAACACCAACTTTCCGCTTTTCCTCATCGATGTCGGATATCAAATACCGTTCAGCCCCCTTGCCACGTCCCGGCACGGAGGGACAGACGGCATGCAGGGAACTAACGCGGATCCCCCATGATTCACGGTTTTTTTCGATGGCATCGAATACCGGGGCGCCCACGCGAAATTCCAGCTCGATTGTATCAAGGCCGGATGTTTTCATCGCCTCCACCAGCGCGTGCGCATCGATTAATTCTTCCGACCGCCAGCAGGTGGAAATGGAACAGACGCTCATCGTATTCCTTTCACGGCTGCGGAAGTTCATCAGGAACGGCGATGGATGGAAGCCGGGACTTCATCCAGTAATAGATACAGAGGGGCCAACTGGCCACTTCCACGGCCAACAGATAGGGGTGCGTTTCGCCCTTGTAAAAGACGCTTATAGTGTCACCGATGTCTTTGAGCGGAAAAAATTCCCATCCGCCCAACAGCGGCCATGCAAATATGTAGGGATAGGGCCAATCTTCGATCAGATGAAATGCCGCTCCCACAGCCGCTGTAGCCAACATTGTGCGATGGCGCGGTATCAGGCGAAAAAGAATGTAAAACCCGAGCGCCAGCGCGGCCACCGAATGGGCAATCCCGCGTGGAGGACCGCCAAGCAGTTGCCAGACAGGTTTATCCACCATGTCCGGCAACACCGCCCCCAGTAACAGCGGATAGAGCGGGCGCAACACCGGCAGTTTGTCTTTTAGCGCGCCGCGAACGGCGAAAGTGACGGTGAAGTGTCCCGCGATCATCCGCTATGTTCCCTGTTTGTTTTAAATTATGGTGGGCAGGAAGTTCATAAAAAAGGGGCCGTCGCCGGCCCCTTGCTTAGTTTATGTAGCGCCGTATGGCGTTCAGCGTCTTTCTTCCGTCTCCAGCTTTTTTCCGGTTTCGCCGGCGCGCTGGCGAACCCCTTCCTTGTCCCATGTCTTTTGCGGAGGCGGTTGCGAGGCGCAGGCCGCGGCCGCCAGAAACAGCGCCGCAACCGTGAAGGCAGTCAATTTAAGCATGATCATCCCTTTCATCCGCCGGGGTTAGTGTCTCGGCTTCGCTTCTTCCTTTTCCAGTTTCTCGGCCATGGCGTTGGCGTTGTTACGTACATACTCCTTCATTTTATCGGACAGCTCCGCCTTCTTGCTGATGGCGTCCTTGAACTTATCGATGTCCAACCGGGAAAGGGAGTAAAACATACCGGTGCCGCGGTCCTGGCAGCGGTCCACGATCATCACGCCGTTGAGTGTTTGTTTTACCACCGTTTTTTTGACGGTCTCCACGTGCTGTTCTTCAGAGGACTTGTCGCCCGCGGCGGTCGAGGCCATGTAATCGTTCATCAGGGAGGAGGTATAGACCTCGAACTGTTTAGCCATTTCGCTGATGGACCGGTTATCGGCCGCTTCCCGCAACAGCGACGGGTTGCTGATGTTGGACGCCATGCCGACACCATAGAACACCTTGCCGATATCGGCGGGGAAAGCCATCCCTCCCTGCATGGTCCATGCGGGAAGTTCGCGGCCGTCGGTGCAATACGCTTTTGGCGGCGGGGGCGGGGCGGATGCGCATGACGCGAGGAATACCGCGAGGCCTATAATCGCGACCGTTTTCGATAGTGTCATTGGTGAAATTCCTCCAAGTTATGTTGTTCGTTACGGTGTTGTGTCCCGTCCATTACCGAAACCAACTGCTGTGGGCATTTTACCATCCAGTACGCCAACGCGGGGGTATTAATTATTTTTCCCCGGATCGGGTTGCGGCCTTTCGGGTTGTGTTACCGTGGCGGTTTTTATGCGGCTGGCAAAAAGGCCGTCCATTGCATCCGCTTCGGCATAGTGCTGTCCCAGCTCATTCCTGATGATCACCAAGTTATCCTTGAGTGAAATGATATTCAGCAGAATCCGGGCTATCCGTTCGCCGGCCAAGGGGGAGCGGAGAAGGCGGTTCAATTCGTCCGGCATATTCATGAGGGAATCGGGGAGCCGGGCCATGGCTATAAAAACCAGAGTGGTGGCGTCAAGATCAAGGCTTTTAACGAGATCCACCGCATCCTGAATGTCCACCGCCAGTTCCCGCTGCTCCGGCGTAAAGGCGGTGGTCTGTTTCTTGACTTTTGCCAGTTCCATCTTCCACGCGGACAGCAGTTCGCCGTAACGGGCCGCGGCGGCCTCATATTCTTTCCGGTGCGCCGCCATTTCGTTTTCCAATTCCCTTATTTCGGTTTCGTTTTTTCTTTCGCCTTCGTCCTTGAGCTTCTTTATTTGGCGCGCGGCGTCTTCGATGTCGCGCACCGCCCGCTTTTTCCCGTCGTCGGTTTCCCGCATTTCGCCGCGGATTTGTTGGAGCTGCTGCTGATTATCCGCGAGCGAGATGACGGCATCTTCCAGATTCGCGAAGTATTCCGCCGGTGCCCCTTCAAATTTTCCCTCAAAATGACGCCGGCGCGGCGTGAAGTCCGGCGTGTAGCGGAGAAACCGGTATAGCGATTGGTTGAAGACCGGATCATAGTTCTCACCCAGCATTTTATTCCCAAAGGCGCGGATGGCGTCGTTATCCGGCGGGGTGTCCATGTATTTGCGCTCGTAATGCAGTTTGGGGGCGCTGTCGAACAAAATGCTTTGCAAATAGAGCGTCCGGATGCGGATGGCTGACGGCCTGAAAAACGACCCGGGGCTGAAAAGCGCATCCTGCGCCACGATGGCGGCCAGTTGTGCCGAGTCGCCCGCGGGGATCGGCTTTGCGCAGTCCTGCGGCCACCGGGAGCCGGCGGAGAACGGCATTGCGTGAAGCATGATGTCTTCCAGCTCGAAGACGCGCGCGGCGGTGTTCACCCGGTCAATCACCATCTCCACGCTGGGCGGTTCCTGTGAGGCCTGGTACGTTTCCAGTACCGTAGCGCACGAGCCGATGAACGGCAGCAGCATGGCAAGAAGCAGGCGCGGCAGGCGCGATGGGACCCGCGTCATCCTCTCACTGCGCTCCGGCGGGGGCGGAAGCTCCGGCCGCCGCGCCAAGGTGGATATCGGTCCAGATGATGCGGGAAACCGGCTCATCCCCCTTAAATCTTTCAAGACGTATAATAACCATCTGTCTCGCGTCGATCAGCATTTTGAAATGGTTGATGGGTTCGTTCACTTTGTAGTCCAGCAGGATTCCGTTTCCCCCGTCGGCCGCGGTGACCGAATCTTCCGTGATGAGCGGCGCCCGTTCAATTGCTCTGCGGATGACCGCCTGATAGCTTGCCATCACCGCCGAGTCGCCCGTCACGCCCTTTATCAGGCCGCTGTCCGGCCCGACGCTGACCGGGAAAATGCCGAGGAAGCCCCCCAGCTTGGCGGTGATCTTGCCGTCCGGTTTTATTTCAACCACGGCCCCTTCTTTAAAAGGTCCCAATTGGGTTATCACCACATGCCCCGGCTGTTTGTAGGACAGAATCTGGTTCTGCTCCTTTCGTTCTCCCGCCAACTGCTCTATCTTCATGCGGCAATCATAGGCGGGAACCGCATTTATGGTTTCCAGCAACCGGTTCAAAAGCTCAACGCGCGTCATCTGCGGCGCGGCGCCGGTTTCCGCGGCAACGGCGGGGAGCGCAAGCAATCCCGCCCCTATCATCCCGAACGCCAGATATTTCCAGACCGGGTACCGTCTCACAAGGTAATTTCCCATAACGGCGGTTTTTTATTCCGAGCCTTGCATGTCGCGTTCAAGCTTTTTTCTGATGTCGGCCACGCACTGATCCGCCGCGATCAGGCCGATGGCATCGGCGTCCTGGGATACCGCACCCACGCCCCGGCACTTTACATCGATAATGCTTACGGTGCGGTCCTTGAAATACAACGCCGCCTTGAAAAAATAAAAACGCGCCCGGTATTGTCCATCGGCCGAGAGTTTCTCCTTGTCGAATTCCAGTGTGAAGCCGCCGTAGATGGTCTCGGCCCGTTCGTCGCACAATTTCGAGTATGTTCCCCGGGCACATGGCAGATATTTGATGTCGGACGTCACCATCCCCACTCCCATCTCACGCATCGCCTTTCCCATCGCGGCGGAAACGCGCTGTTCCAGGCCGTCAGGCTTATCCGGATGGGCCAGCGGAAAAAGCATCAGGCTCTTGCTGGTGAACTGTTTTCTGGCCCGCTCTTCCATCTCCCGTTGCACCGCAGCCACATCGTCGCGGGAAACGGCCACCAGCGTCCAGAGCTGGCAGTTTTTCCGGTCAAGCCACTTCTCTTTTGTTTTCGCGCCGCGCAGCAACGCCGTCACCCGCGTTTCGGTTTCGGCGGTGATCTCCTGTTCGCTCCAGCGGCCCTCCTGCCGCGCCACATCGGTGAAAGCGCTTTTGACCGTCACGGAAATTTCCTTGCCCAGATTCGCAAGGGCGTTCGCCTGCGAAGCGTCGATCTGCTCCTGCGGCTGGCGCATCGGCCCGGCCACCCCCACACCCACATAATAGCCGGCGATTTCCGGGCGCTTTTCCACCCATGAAGGCATGGGGCTTTCGGGGAGGTAGGAACAATTGGCGGCCCGTGCGCCGTCCGCGGTTGCACAAAGGGCGGACAGGGCGAGAGGGATAACGGCCATCCAGCGCGTCATCGTCTTACTCTTTCATCCGTTCTTTTTGCTGGACGGCTTTGAGCGCGTTTTCCGCGCGGGCCAGCGCTTCGATGTAGAGCGGGTCTTTATCATTGTCGGCGGCGCGCCGGTAATCGGCCATCGCCTTCTTAAGGTCGCCACGGGCTTCCCATGCGACGCCCCGGTTATACAGGGCATTGTGGTCTTTTGGAAACTGGTTGATCCGCTTCGTCCATAGTTGTATCGCCATCTCCCAATTGCTGCCCATCGCCGCGGTGATCCCCTGATCGTCGGGCGCCACCGGTTTGAAAACGCGCACCTCCTGCCGGGAGGTGGGGATGAACATCGATACGAATGACCGGGATACGCGGTCCACCAGCACGTCACGCACCTCGGCTTCCGATGCGCCGGGGCGGTTGGTATCTTTGTTGACGATGAAGGTGCGCCACACCTGTCCGTTGTACAACAGCGAGAAGTTGGCCGACAACGCCCCGCGGCCCATTTCCACGGAGCACTTGTCCACCGTGCCGGTCACATCGATGGCGGCGGAGCCTGCTTCTTCGAACCCGGCGATCTCTTTTTTGAAAATATCGGCGTTAACGATGAGCGATCCGATCTTTGTTTTGAGCGGTGTGGCGCAACTGGCGTCCCCCTTGATGTCGCGCACGTTGATGGTGTTGATGTCCCCGCTCAGCGTCTTCAGGTCGATCGTAGGCGGCACGGTGACATCCACCAGTACGCCCTTCTGCTGCGTGGTGGCGCAGGAGGCCGTGAAGAGTAATGCCGAAACGGCGAAACAGGCAGCCCAGCGGAACCGGATGTTATTCATGATAGTTGCTCCATAACCAATAGTACTGAAGTTGAGGTTAGCATCATTTTCGCCATAAACGCCGAAATAGTCAACGCCGCGCGGAGATGCCGCTATTGGACGGGAAGGCCATCCTTAAAGATGAAGTAGGCCGCGCCAATGAGGCACAGCCCCGCCCAAATGAAGTTCCGCGTTATCGGCACCCCCATGTATAGCAGCGCGAAGGCGGCAAAAATGATCATCGTTATGATCTCCTGCATCACCTTTAGCTGCGGCAATGAAAAGTAGCCGTAGCCGATCCGGTTCGCCGGCACCTGAAAGCAGTATTCGGCGAACGCGATGCCCCAACTGGCCACGATGGCGATGATGAGCGGCTGCGTTTTGAGATTTTTCAAATGGCCGTACCATGCAACAGTCATGAAAACATTGGAGAGCGACAAGAATATCACCGTGCGCCACATATTTTATAAAACCTCCTAATACTTGTTTCGCAGCGGCCCACCCGCGCGAAACGCATTACTCTTTTTCGCGCCGCCGCGCGCCGCGCCGCTCTTCGGCCGGGCGTGAAGGCCGCCTTGCATTTTGTACCAATAGCCGGTTCTGCGCAAAAGTTCCTGATTCTCCATCTTGCCCGGCTGCAGGAGGGCCTGCTGAATTTTGCGGTCGTTCCACTCGCGCGCCACCCAGAGCGGCTGTTTGGTGGCTGGGTCGATGCCGCTGTAGTACATGGCGGTCGCCAGCGTCATCGGCGTGGGAATGAACGCCTGCACCTGCTGTACGCGCCAGTTGCGGCGCTGGAGGTAGTGGCCCACCTCCTCCATCTGCTCGTGGGTGCAGCCGGGGAAACCGCTGATAAAGTACGGGACAAGGTACTGCTCTTTTTTTGCCGCAATTGTCGCTTTTTCAAAAAATGCGGCAAAATCGTCAAAAGTTTCAGCTCCCGGTTTTTTCATCAAGTGCAGCACCTCCGCGTTCAGGTGTTCGGGTGCGACCTTGAGCTGTCCCCCCACGTGGTGGGCGATGAGATCGAGAAGGTATTTGTGTCCGGCTTTTTTATCGGCCAGCGCGATGTCGTACCGCAGGCCGGAGCCGATGGATATTTTTTTTATTCCCGGCAGCGCGCGCGCTTTTTCCAGCAGTTTCACCTGCGGGGTGTGATCGATGATGAGGTGCGCGCAGATTTTGGGATGGACGCACGACAGCTTGCGGCAGACGCTTTGAATGTCGATGCTTTTACAGTTGAGCCGCCACATGTTCGCCGTCGGCCCGCCGATGTCGGTAACCTGTCCCTTGAACGATCGGTGCTTCGTCATTGCTGCCAGTTCTTTCAGGATGCTCTCTTCGGTGCGGGACGAGACGATCCGCCCGTGATGCAGCGTGATGGCGCAGAACGAGCACCCGCCGAAACAGCCGCGTGTGGCGATAACGGAGAACTGGATCATCTCCGCCGCCGGAATCCGCTCTTTGTATGAGGGGTGCTGTTCGCGCGTGAACGGCAACTCGTACAGCGCATCGAACTCCGCGGTGGTGATGGGGATCGACGGCGGATTCACCACCACCGCTGTTTTGCCGTGCGGCTGAACCAACCGCTTTCCGTTATAGGGGTTGGCCTCCTCTTCGATCAGCAGCGCGGCGCGGGCGAATTTCTTTTTGTCGTCGCGCACCTCGTGAAACGAAGGGAGCAGCAGCCGCGGCTGAAGCGCCAACGCCTCGTCGATGGGCGCCTGGCAGGCGACGCCGCGCTCGCCGCGCAGCGCCTGCATCGCGGACCGGGCCGCATCGTCATGCAGCGATACCGGCGCGCCCCCTTCGGCGTCCGATGCGGCGGCAAGCTCTTTTGCGATGCGTACCGCAAGCCGCTCCCCCATGCCGAAGACTAGCAGATCGGCCGGTGCGTCCAAAAGTATTGAGGGGCGCACCTTGTTCTGCCAGTAGTCGTAGTGGGCCACGCGGCGGAGGCTGGCCTCCACCCCGCCAATAACAATAGGGGTATCAGGGAACGCCTCGCGCGCGAGACGGGCGTAGACGGTGGTGGCGTAGTCGGGCCTTTTGCCGCCAAGGCCGCCGGGGGCGTATTGATCGTCGCTCCGCTTGCGCTTGTTGGCGGTGTAATTGTTTATCATGCTGTCCACCGTGCCGGACGAAACGCCGGCGAACAGGCGGGGGCGGCCCATGCGGGCGATGTCTTTGATGGAATGGCAGTCGGGCTGCGCCACGATGCCCACCTTGAATCCGTTGCGTTCCAAAAGCCGCCCCAGCAGCGGAATGCCGAAGCTGGGGTGGTCGATGTACGAGTCGCCGGTGATCAGCAGAACGTCCAGTCCGCGCCAGCCGCACCGCTCCATCTCCTGCCGGGTGGTGGGGAGAAAGTCCATAGCGTTCCCGCTGTACGGGCGCGCGCCAGTGGCCGCGCGCTGGCGAAGGCCTGAATGGGGTAGGTGATGCCTGTTGCCGGGTGCTTTATGCTTCATCTTTTTAGAATAACAGAAATCGATGGGGGGAGAGGCGTAAACAGTAGTCATTTGATAAATGACGGATTACAATATAGATAATATAAATTATTACGTTGTAAGTTTAATTTCAGACTGTGGGGGGGGGGGGGGGG
>JAHFEJ010000011.1:15867-53863 GCA_023248535.1 Nitrospinales bacterium
AAAGCCGGTTCCGGTATTATTCGGGCAATTCCTATTAAACAGCAATGTCATTACCTCCCGCCAGCTTATGAACGCGATTGAGATACAGATAAACCAAAACCAGCTTTTCGGCGAGATCGGCAGGAAGCTGGCGATGCTTACCGATGAACAGGCGGTGTTGGTGGTAAGCGCCATCTGCAATAACAGGCCGCCCGGATTCGAAGGGCTGAAGTTCGGCGAGGCGGCGCGCCGGATGGGTTTTATCACCGAGGAAGACATAGCGGTGATCATCGATGTGCAGAAGAAATCGAAAAAGAAAATCGGCCAGATTTTGGTGGAGACCGGCGCGCTGACGGCGAACGAGTGCGAGCTGCAATTGCAGAAGTTCATCCTTCTCCGGTGACGTTCCTTATTGTGTCATCCCGCACTTGATGCGGGATCCAGATATATTTTCACGGCTCTTCCCTTGATTGGCACACGCCATAGCATGTACATCGGCCCATCGGGCCGATTAGAGGGAAGTATTGATAATATTTCTGGGTGCCGGGTCAAGCCCGGCATGACAGAGAAGGTTGGCCCACGGAACTGATGTATGTAATAGGTGTGCTTACCGATGGGTAAGGACATCTGATACAATCGCGGCATGAGTCAGGAAAAATGCTCGCATAAAGGATGTGGGCGGGATACTAATCGATCAGTTTCCAAAGATGGGAAATGCATTTTCCATTGCGAAAAGGATGATTGGTTCACAACCAATGCAAAAGGAGAGCAGGACTGGTGCAAAGGCGGAGAGAAGGTAAAAGCCTTCTGGGCCGCTTTCAGTGAAGAGTGGGCTGATAAGAAAAATTCCGATTTCTCCTGGTTTGTTTTTCCTAACTTCACCCATGATGCTGAATTTATAAAAAATAGAGGCCACCGCCAATTAAACGGAAGAGAAGTCCATGAAGCTTTGAGTTTTGGCAATACGCGCTTTCTTGGGTTGGCAAGTTTTCCAGGGTTCACTTTCAACCAAAGTGTCTATTTTTCCTATGCCACCTTCGAACAGGATGCCTCTTTCGAGAATGCCGATTTCACGCATGATGCCGATTTCAGGGGGGGCCACCTTTACGCAGAATGCCGATTTCCACCTGGCATCCTTCAACCAGGGTGCCTCTTTCGTGGAGGCCACTTTCACGCAGGGGGCGAATTTTAGTGATGCCATTTTTGCACAAAACCATACATTTGAGTCAGCCAGATTTAATCAGAGGGCATTGTTTGATGGGGTATCTTATGAAAATGAAGAGACAACCACGAAACATGGAGGGACGTTCAATGGTTGTACTTTTGAGGGGGATGTTTCTTTCACTAACATTGCCACCCGCTCTAAAATCAGTTTCCACGGCATTACCTTTCATAAACGATTTACTGTGGGAGCCATAGGCGGCATTCCAGTACGTCTAGAAGCCCTCGAATTAGTAGACTGCACCTTCGAGAGGGATGCGAACGTCCACATCGGCAGCCTAATTATCGATAAACTTGAGTTCTCGCAGCTTAGAAATCTATCCCCTCTAGTGAAATTTGTGAATATAGCCGTTAAGCAGCAATTTGTATTGGAGGATTCAACCCTCAGCGGCGCGGAGCTAAGCAACGTTGTCTTGGCAAAAAATGACAAGAAGGAAAATTGGGAGGCGGCTATCAAAATAGCCCTTTCATCCTTCACCAAGACGGCTTTCAACAATGTGCAGTGGGGCAAGGTAGAGAGAATAGATGCCGACCGCGATACCTTCCGCCAACTCAAGGCGGCGAACGAAGACCAGAAAAATTATCTTCAGGCGAACGAATTCTACATGATGGAGATGAAGAAGTACGGCAAGGAGATACATGGGCGCAAGGATAAGCGGCAAGAGCGGGTTGAATTCTGGCTTGGGGACAAACTCTCGAAATTTTCCAACGACTGGGTGCGCCCGATCGTTTGGCTTATCGGCCTAACCGCTCTTTTTTATGCCTTTACCTTTTGCGCCGAGCTAAAAACGGAAGCGAATACATTATGGCTAGCCTCTCAAGGGCACAATGGAGAGTTTTTGGTCCAACTCCCCCCAATTGTGTATTGCGAGACCAATAGGTTCTTTACCTTCATGAACCCGTTGGAGACAAAATACAATGATCTTAATGTCCCGGCGTCTATCTGGGTTTTCTATAAAGTTTCCGCCGGTTTGGTTATTTATCAGATCATCGTTTCGCTTCGGCGCAAGACGCGGCATTAGCTGGGGGTATTCTTTGGCGCTGGCGGCCAACAAAGCATAGCCGCTGGCGCGGCGAATCCGCGGCAGGAGTGCCGCCGCCACCGGGCGGGGATCAGGAGTGCAGCAGCCAGGCGATGAGGACGACGGCGGCCAGCGCGAAGCGGTAATACACAAAATTGTGCAGCGGGTGCTTACGCAGGTAATTCATCAAAAAGCCGATGGCGAAGAAGCCCGAAATCGAGGCGGCGACGAATCCCGCCCCTACCAGCGACATGTCGAACGCTTCGTGATGTTTGGCCATCTTTACCGTGTGCAGCAGCGTCGCCCCGGCGATAATAGGCGTTGATAACAGAAACGAAAAGCGGGTGGCCGTTTCGCGCGTGAGGCCGCGGAAGAGGCCTGCCGTGATGGTGCTGCCGCTGCGCGATACGCCGGGGATCAGCGCCACCGCCTGCGCGAAACCGATGATGACGGCGTCTTTCATCGTTATGTCTCCGCCGGTGCCGCTGTTCCGCTCCCCCCTTTTTTCCGCCATCAGCATAATGATGCCGACGCCGACGAGCGTACACACGATGATGATCGGGCTGCGCAGCGCGTGTTCCACCCATTTTTGCAGCAGCAGTCCGGCGATACCGGCGGGGATGGTGCCAACAATGACCAGCGTCAGCGTTTTGTGGTCTTTCAGCAGGAGGTTCATCCAGTCCTTCCAAAAGTAAGCGATAAGGGCAAAGAGCGTGCCGCCGTGCAGCGCCACGTCAAAGCTTAGCGTATCCAGTTCGCCGCCCCAGCCAAAGAACCACGGAAAAAGGATAAGGTGCGCCGTGCTGCTGACCGGAAAAAATTCCGTAAACCCCTGCACAAGGCCCAATACTATTGCCTCGAAAATTTCCACGCTGATGACTCCTGTCTATTTTTGATTCAATGCCTGTTCAGGCGCGAAGTGATGATGGCAGCCGCCCGCTTGGCCGCGCCGGTGTCTCCCAATTGATGCCGGACGGCATCCATCTCCGCCCGTTTTTCGCGCAGGCGTTCCGGTGATGAAAGCAACGCGAGAGCTTCCCCGGAGACGGCCTCCGGCGTAAAGTTCATTTGGTAAAGTTCCTTTGCGATCTCGCGCCCGGCGATAAGGTTCGGCAGGCCGCCGAATGAGATGGTCACCAGTTGCATCACCAGATGGTAATTCAGGGTGGAGGTGCGGTAGACGATGACCATTGGCGCGCCATAGATGGCGGCTTCCAGCGTGGAGGTGCCCGATTTGGTGATGAGCAGGTCGCAGGCGGCCATCACATCGTGCGAGCGTCCCTTGACGATGTTCACATACGGCCTCTGCCCGACCATCCCGCGTATTTTCTCCTCGGACATGTGGTGCGCCACCGGCAGAACAAATCCGGCGTCGGGACGTTCGCGTTTGATGATGTCGATTGATTCAATCAGCGTGGGCAAGTTGTGGCCTATCTCACTTTTGCGGCTGCCGGGAAGGATGCCGACCATCGTGGCGCAGCCGGGCGGCAGCAGCTCGCGCTTGAGCGCGGGGCGGTCCTTTGCGAAGTCGATCTCGTCCAGCATCGGGTGGCCGATGAAGCGGGCGTCTATGCCGCGCCCTTTGTAAAACGTCTCTTCAAAGGGGAGGATGACCATCATGGTATCGACCCACTTTTGCACCGCTTTGATGCGGTATTGCCGCCACGCCCAGAACTGCGGGCAAACGTAGTAAAAAACCGGCACTCCCGCCATATGTCCGGCGCGGGCGACGCGGAGGTTGAAATCGGGATAATCGATAAGGATGATGGCGTCGTATTCCCGCTGTTTTACCCGGGCGCGGATGTCGAGAAAAACGCGGAGAAAATAACCGATTTTTTCCAGCATCTGCACCAGCCCGATGCTGGCCATATCGCGGCAGTGCTGGATGATATGCAACCCTTCTGCAACCATCCGGTCGCCGCCGACGCCGTGGAATTCGGCATCCGGCATGACCATTTTGATCTCGCGCATCAGGCGCGCGCCGTAGATCTCGCCGCTCTCCTCCCCCGCGATTATCAGGAATTTCATCGCGGCCGTCATCCCACCTGGTCGAGGCGGCGGAGGCGGAATTTTACCCGGAGCGTTTCTTCGGCCAGCCGCCGCACGGCCTCCATATCCACCCCTTCCACCGGGCCGACGGCGCTGACAACCGTTTCGGGCAGCAGGTCGCGGCAGCGTTCCGCAAAGGCAAGCAGCGCGGGGAACGCGTGTTGTTTGTCGTTTGGATGGCAGATGCGGTTGTATGTTTCCCGGTCCGGCGCGTTGAGTGATATGGAAACGGTATCCACAAGCCCCGCCAGCTCCGGCACGATGTCGCGTTTGTTAAGCAGGCTCCCCTGCCCGTTGGTGTTAAGCCGGACTTTGAGGCCGCGTTTTTTCATCTCCACCGCGACCTCTTTGATCACCTCCAGCCGCATGGTCGGCTCGCCAAAGCCGCAGAGCACCACTTCATCGGGGCGTTGCGCGCCAATGGCGGCGATGATCTCGGCGGCGGAGGGGTCTCTGCTGGTGCCGAGGTAATGCCCTTGCACGGTGGGGTTGTCGAGCCGGGGGCAGAAATCGCACATATTGCTGCAATCGCGCGTGACGTTTACGTAAAGGGAATTGCGGATTTGATAAACGATTTCGGCCCGCGCGGGTTTTGCACCGAGGAAGAGTTTTTGAAAGTTGTTCAGGGTAAGGCGCGCGAGGTCTTCCAGCGTCACGCCGCGCACTGCGGCGAGAACTTTGGCGGTTTCAACGAGGTAGCCGGGGTCGTTCCGTTTGCCGCGAACCGGCTGCGGCGCAAGGTACGGGCAGTCGGTTTCTATCAGCAGTTTTTCGGCCGGTACCACTTTTGCCGCATCCCGCAGGTTTTGCGCTTTGGGGTAGGTGACGTTCCCTGCGAAGGAGACGTACATCCCCAGTTTCACGGCTTCTTCGGCCTCGCGCGGCCCTTCCGAGAAGCAGTGCATCACGCCGCCGCTGATGGGATCGATTTCTTCTTTGAGAATGGGGAGGATGTCGGCGAAGGCGTCGCGGCAGTGGATGATGACCGGTTTTTTCGCCTCGCGCGCGATTTTCAGATGGCGGCGGAGCGCGGCCTTCTGGTCATCCGCTTCTGCGCGGTGGCGGAAATAATCAAGCCCGGTCTCGCCGATGGCGACTATCCGCTCGTGCCGGGCCAGGGCGGCGACTGTTTCGTAATCGGCTTCGGTTATTTTAGAAACCTCGTTCGGGTGCACCCCGGCGGCGGCATACATGTTGGAATACCGTTCCGCCAGCGCCACCGCGCCGCGGGCGGAGGGGATGTCGTAGGCCACATTGAGGATGAGGTGCTCTTTCAAGCGCGCCGCCACTTCGTGGACATCGGCGGCGAAATCGGGATTGTTGAGGTGGGCGTGCGAATCGGCGAAGCGGGGAACGCGAACGGAGCTTTCCATCGGCGTCACTTCCCCTTCACGATGGTCGCTTCCCTCCCCTGCCCGGTCGAAACGATGGTGATCGGCGCTTCTGACTGTTTCTCGAGAAAATCGATGTAGCGCTTGGCCTTGTCGGGCAGTTTTGCGTAATCGGTGACGCCGGCGGTTTGCGCTTGCCAGCCTTCAAATTCGCGGTAGACCGGCACGGCCCGTTCCAGGATGGACACGTCGTCGGTGATCCGCTCCACCGTTTTGCCGCCGACTTTGTAGGCGATGCAGACGTGGAGCGATTTCATCTTGTCCAGCACGTCCATTTTGGTAAGCGCGATTTCGTTCACGCCGTTTATTTCCGTGGCGTAGCGCGCCACCACGCCGTCGAACCAGCCGCAGCGGCGCGGGCGGCCGGTGGTGGCGCCGAATTCGTTCCCCTCTTCCTGTATTTGCGAGCCGACTTCATCCTTGAGTTCCGTGGGAAACGGCCCTTCGCCCACGCGGGTGGTGTAGGCCTTTATCACGCCGATGACCTTGTCGATTTTGTTGGGTGCGATGCCCAAGCCGACGCACGCCCCGCCCGACGCGGTGTAGCTGGAGGTGACGTAGGGATAGGTGCCGTGGTCGAGGTCGAGCATCGTTCCCTGCGCCCCTTCGCACAGGATGTTCTTGCCGGCGTTGACGCCGTCGCGCAGCAGTTGGCGGGTATCGCCGATATAGGGGGCCAGCTTGGGGCCGAGCGCCAGCACCTCTTCAAACACCTTTTGGGCGTTCAGTTTTTCGCTGTGGTAGTAGTTCTCGAAGAGGCAGTTCTTCATGTCGATCAACTGCCCGATGGCGTGCTTGAGTTTCTTTTCGTCGTACAGGTAGAACATCGGGATGCCGATCCGTTTGGTTTTATCGGCGTAGGTGGGGCCGATCCCCTTGCCGGTGGTGCCGATCTTGGTTTGGCCTTTGCTGTTTTCGTTCGCCTTGTCCATGACCTTGTGCACCGGCAGGATGCAGTGCGCGCGCGGCGAGATGACCAGCCGCCCGCCCACTTCGATGTTGCCGGCCTTAAGCTGCTCTATTTCGAGGAACAGCGATTCGGGATCCACCACCACGCCGGAGCCGATGATGCAGGCCTTGCCGGGGCGGAGGATGCCGGACGGGATGAGGTGCAGCACGAATTTTTTGCCGTTCACCACCACGGTGTGGCCGGCGTTGGCGCCCCCCTGATAGCGGGCGACGATATCGCTTTTATCGCAAATCAGGTCGACGATCTTGCCTTTGCCCTCGTCGCCCCACTGCATACCAACCAAAACCGTAACGGGCATGTAATACTCCTTGAATGCGTGACGTTTGCCGGAAAAATCAGATATCCAGCTTGCCGGCTTCCACCCCGGTGGCGGCAGTGATGATTTTAAACCCGTTTCCGGCCGCCGGAACGAGGATTTCGGCAATGTTCATTTTTTGGGCGAATGCCAGCCCATCCTTGAGGCCGAGGCTTGCCAGCGGGACGATGACGGAAAATCCCTTCGTCCGCAACGCATCGGCGGCGGCGTTGTTGCCCGCGTCGAGCAGCAGGTAGTCGGCCCCTTTCCAGAGCGTGTTTCCGCCATTGCGCATAAGCGTGTCCACCATCGTATCGATGTCGAAGGCGAATCCGACGGCGGGAAGATCCGGCCCGAAGCGTTTCACCAGGTTGTCGTAGCGCCCGCCGTTGCCGATCGGCGCGCCGGTGGCGGAGAAAAGCTCCATGATGACGCCGGTGTAATAGCCGAATCCGCGCATCTCCCCCAGGTCGATGGAGAGCTTTTCGCCGAACCCGTTGGTGGCCAGCGCATCGTAGATGGCGGAAAGATTGTCCAGCGCGGTCAACGCATCGGCATCTCCCGCGGCGATGGCGCGCGCGGCGCCGATGACCTCTTTGCCGCCGAAAAGCCGGGTCAGCGCGATGATCCGTTCGGCCTGTTGTCCACGGACGCCTGCCGCCTCAAGTTCGGTGTTGAGACCCTGCCGGTCTTTTTTCGCCAGCGCCGTTTTTATGGCGTCGAGATGCGCGGCGGGCACGGGCCGCAGGAACGAATTGATGATCCCCGCGTGCCCCAGCGAAAGCGCGTAACCGCGGGGAAACGCTTTTTCCAGCGCGGCTTTGACGCTGAGGATGATCTCGATATCGGCTTCAGGCCCGGCGTGGCCGACGATCTCCAGCCCCGCCTGGTGGATCACATACTGCTCCCCCTTGCCCTTCCGCGCGTGACGGAATACCGGGCCGCTGTAGAACAGGCGCATCGGCAGGGGCCGCCCGCCGAGGTGCGTGGCGGCGGAGCGGGCGATCTGCATGGTGATGTCGTTGCGCAGCGCGATGGGGCGGCCGGATTCCGCCTCGCTGAAGCGGATGATCCGGTTGCGCTCGTCTTCGGAAAGGCCGACCGCGGCGGATTCATAGTAGTCGAGCAGCGGGGTGTCGATCTCCTCGAATCCGCGTCCCCGCAGGATGCCGTGGACGGCTTTCTCCAGGGCGCGGCGTTGGGCCGCCTCCTCGAAGAGGAACGTCCTCGTTCCCTGCGGTATTGCGGTCGGGTTCAGCTTCAAAGCTTGATGGCCCAGGCTTTCAGCACGTTCTCGATTTTCAGCAAGCCGTCGATAACATCCTTCGAGACCTCGGAATCGACGCTGATGATGCTGATGGCCTCTTTCAGCGGCGCGGTACGGCCGAGGTTGAACTGGCCGATGTTGATCTTGTTCTTGCCCAAATAGGTGCCCACCGCGCCGATGACCCCCGGCCTGTCGGTGTTGGTGAACATGATGAGGTTCCCTTCGGGAATGGCGTCGATGCGGATGTCGTTGATGTTCACGATCCGCGGCTCGTTCTTGCCGAAGATGGTGCCGGCGATGGTCTGTTCGCCTTCATCGGTCGCCACGCGCAGCGACAGAAGGCCCGCATAGTCGTGTGCCTTTTTGCTGACGGTGGTTTTCACGTCGATGCCGCGCTCTTTCGCCAGGAACGGCGCGTTGACGTAGTTTACCTCCAGCCCCATGACCGCGAGGAACCCCTTGAGGGCGCTGGTGGCCAGCGGTTTCATATCCACATCGGCGATCTCGCCGCTGGAGGAAATCTCGATCTCCTTGATGCCCTTGCCGCTTATCTGGGCGATGAAGCGCCCCATCTTCTCGGCGAGGGTGAGGTACGGCTTTATCTTTTTCAGAACCTCGGGGTCGACATCCGGCACGTTCACCGCGTTCATGATGATCCCCTGCTCGAAGAAGGTGACCAACTGTTCGGCGATGGCCACGGCCACGTTTTCCTGCGCTTCGTTGGTGCTGGCCCCCAGGTGCGGGGTGCAGATCACCTGCGGCAGCGCCAGCAGCGGGTTGTCCGCCGCCGGAGGCTCCTGCTCGAACACGTCCAGGGCCGCGCCCCCCACATGCCCGCTCTTGATGGCCTCGGCTAAGGCGGTTTCGTCTATGATGCCGCCGCGCGCCGCATTAATGATGCGCACGCCTTTCTTCATCATGGCGAACTGTTTCGCGCCGACCATATGTTTGGTTTCCGGGGTGAGCGGCGAATGGATGGAAATGAAATCGGCCCGTTTATAAACTTCGTCCAGCGAAACCAACTCAACGCCCAGTTCGGCGGCTTTATCCTTGGAGATGAACGGATCGAAGGCGATCACCTGCATCTGGAAGCCCTGCGCCCGGCGGGTCACGATGGAGCCGACGCGGCCGATACCGACGATGCCGAGGGTCTTGCCCAACAGCTCGGTACCGATCAGCTTGCGGTCCCATTTCCCGGCCTTGATGCCGGCGGTTCCCTGCGGGATGTTGCGGGCCAGCGCGCACATCAGCGCAACGGCGTGTTCGCCGGTGGTGACGGTGTTGCCGCCGGGGGTGTTTTCCACCGCGATGCCGCGTTTGCTGGCGGCGGGGATATCGACGTTATCCACCCCCGCCCCGGCGCGCCCGACCACCTTGAGGTTTGTGGCGGCGGCTATGACCTCCGCCGTCACCTTGGTGGCGGAACGGATGACGAGGCCGTGGTACTGCGCGATCACGGCGAGAAGCTCTTCCTTCTTCATGCCGACCTTCACGGTGACATCGATGGCGGCGCTCTTTTTCAGTATTTCGATGCCGTTATCGGAAAGTTCGTCGCTGACGAGGACTTTGTATTTTTCAGCCATCACTTCACCTCGAACCCTTCGTGCAGCACCGCTTCCGCCGCGCCGACGCCCGCACCGAAATTGACCTTGTGGCCGAATTTGTGCAGCGCCATTTCAATGGAGGAGAGCGCGATCACCATGTCGAACTCGCCGAAATAGCCAAGGTGGGCGATGCGGATGATCTTGCCTTCCCACTGATCCTGCCCGCCGGCGAAGGTGACACCGAAGTTGTCGCGCAACGCCTTGACGAATTTCTTTCCGTTGACCGCTTCCGGCAGGTACACGCCGGTCATCGCCTCGGTGGGGGACTTGGTGACCATCTTCAGTCCCAGCGCGTCGGTGCCGGCGCGGACGCCTTTCGCCAGCAGCTCGTGCCGCGCGAATATTTTGGGGTAGGTCTCCTCTTCCATCATGGTGAGGGCTTCCAGAAGGCCGTTCACCAGCGATACCGCCGGGGTGTAGGCGGTGGTCTTGTCTTTCAGGTTTTTGCGTTCCTTTTTGAGGTCGAAGTAGAACTTGCTGTTCTTCACCTTGTCGGCCTTGGCCCACGCCTTGTCGCTGAGGGCGATAAAGCCGAGGCCCGGGGGCATCATCATCGCCTTTTGGCTGCCGCAGATGAGGATGTCCACGCCCCAGTCGTCCATCGGGATGTCGAACACGCCGACGCCGGTGATGCCGTCCACCACGAGCAGCACGTCGCGCTCTTTGGTGATCGCGGCCAGCTCCTTGATCGGCATTTTCACGGTGGTGGAGCTTTCGGTCGCCTGTATCAGGATTCCCTTGATGTCCTTGTCGGCATCGAGGCGCTTCTTGATGTCCTGCGGGTCGACGGCGTTGCCCCACTCGATCTTCACTTCATCCACCACCAGGTCGAAGGCCTGCGCGATTTTCGTCCAGCGTTCGCCGAATTTGCCGCCGTTGACCGAGATGACTTTCTCGCCTTTATTGAAGCAGTTCACGACGGCGCTTTCCATCGCGCCGGTGCCGGACGAGGAGAGGATGATCACATCCTGTTTTGTGTGGAACAGCCCCTTGAGCTTTTCCGCCGCCGCGCCGAACACCGCGCTGAACTGCGGCGTGCGGTGATGGATGATCGGCTGGGCCATCGCCAGCAGGATTCTTTCGGGAACCGGCGTGGGGCCGGGCGAAAGCAGATAGTTCTTTTTCATTGTCACTCCTTATAAAATTTCAATCAGCCATTAATTTTTTCTTAGCCGAAAAAACGCGGCCCGCTCCCCGGGGGGCGGGTCAAGGGGGGTATTATAGGAAGGAAAGGGTCAAATTTCCAGCACTACCGTGCCGGCAATTTTGTCGTGCCATGATTGACGGTGGCGGTCCATCCCGGCCCACAAGTAGCCCAGCCCGAAGAGGAACCATGAGAAGGCGTATCCCAACGTCCTTAATACGGCGCGGAAGCCGTCGACTTCACCCCCATCAATCGCCACCACTTTGATGCCGAAAATCCGCTTCCCGGGGGTTTGGCCGCCGTGGGTGAGGAAGTAGACGAAATAGACGGTGAAAAACAGCATGTAGAAAATGAAGGCGGCAAGCACAAAGCGGAAATCGCCATCCAATCCGGCGCCATGCACGGCCCGGTAAACTTCCGACGCCCCCCAGATGGCGAGACGCGCGGCGAAATAGCAGATCAGGTTATCGATCACGAAGGAGGAGAGCCGGACAAAAAATCCGGCATAAGGCGCCGTATTGTTCGCCACGAAGGTGGCGGGGTTGGCTGGCATTTCCTCGAACGTATAGGCGGCCGAGGCGGCGCCATGGGGAGGATTAATCAAGTTTCAGATCGCTCAAATCGATATCGATATCGAAGTCGTCTTTTTTCTTTTCTTCTTTTTTCGGTTCCGCTTTAGCTTCAGGCTTATCCTGGGCGGACAGATCAAGGTCGTCCAGGTTCAGGTCGATGTCGAGGCCGTCCATCATGTCAAAATCACCGCCGGGAGCGGGCGCCTTCGGCGGCGCCGGTTTTTCTTTGGCTTGGGTAATTTCAATGTCTCCCAAGTCGATATCGGCCACAGCCTCTTTGGCGGGAGGCGGCGCGGGCTCTGCACTTTCGGATATACCGAGGTCAAGGTCTCCCAGCTCGATGGCCACTTCCTCTTCTTTGGCGGGAGGGGCGACGGTTTCCTCGATTTCCCCCAAGTCGGGCGCTTCTGTTTTTTCCGCTGGCGCGGGGGGTTCTTCCATGGAACTCAGGTCAAAATCGATCCCGCCCAGTTCAATATCGCCGACACTTTTCTTTACTTCCGGGGCCGCCTGCTGTTTTGCCGGTTCGGCGGCGGGTTCAGCCCCGAGGTTTATTTCTTCCTCTTCCACCGGCGGCAGCGAAATGGATGCGGTTTCGTCCGCCGATTCCCCCAGGCCGCTCAAGTCGAGATCATCGTGCCCCAGGTCAACCCCGCCCCCAATGTTGGTGAAATCGGTATCGGAGGCGATGGCCGCTTCAAAGCCCGCGGTGCCGGAGAGCTTTTCGGTTGTGGAGGTTTCCGATAATTGGGCGGCGTCAAGCGGTTCTTCCACCATGGTGGCCGTTTCCGCCATTGCCGCCTGCGGGGAGGCCTCGCGGCGCAATGTCGCCATGAGGCCGACCGAGCTGTATTGGGGGAAATCGATCCCCAACTCGGTTTTGTGCACCGAAAGGTCGTTACCGCACTTTTTGCAGGTGTTGAGGTACTCAAAACTTGCGAAGTTACATTTTGGGCATTTCATCTAGCTGATTACTTTATCATATTTTTCGCCAATACCAAATGTTGCCGCAACGTGGCCGGTTTTTCAGCCCTGTTGGAATTAGAGGGGGATAATATCCGCGCACCCGGCCCGGATTATTCAGGGCGCCGCGGAAATAAGGAGGGGCTTTCCCGTAGCATTTATCACGATTCAGGGAACGGAAAACCGCATGGCTAAAATTTTTTGCTTCGCGCTTGATTTCTACGATGGCTTCGTCTATAAATGGCGGGCGTCCTTGGGAAGGGGCGCAATGCAGGGGGACAGTTATTAGACTGTAAGATGCAGGAGAGGACAGCGCGTCATGTGGGGAAGCACCGTGTCGGGCCTTTTTGTTTCTAAGGCGCTTGTGCGCGCCGATATGCCGGCTTTGCCTTTCCATCATTCCGCCTGTTCATCCATGGTTGAGGCGGATAAATGAAGGTACTTTTCAGTTCCTGGCTGGATGTCATCGTCGATAACCGCGGCAAGGCGCGGGATGCGTGGGACGACGCCAAGGTAAAACTTCCCGAAACATACGACGTCGCGCGGAAAATGACCGCGTTCATGGGCTGGGGCGGCATCGTCATTCTTGACGAGCCGTTCGATATCGTGGAAATGGCCGCCAATTACGTCAAAGCCCTCCAAAAGAGTTCATGCGCCAAGTGCTTCCCCTGCCGGGTCGGCACGAAGGTGATGGAAGATATCTTCGCCCGCATCGTCGCCGGTCAGGGGACCGAGGGAGACCTCACCCAGCTTGAGGGGCTGTGCGAAACGATTTCGCGCAACAGCAAGTGCGGCATCGGCCAGCTGGGACCGGGGCCGATCGTCGATTCCTTCAAATATTTCAGGAAGGAATACCAGGAGTACGTGCTCGGCAAAAAGAAGGGGCCGGGCTATTTCTATCCCAACAAGACCACGGCGCCCTGCACGGCGGCCTGCCCGACCGGCATGGATATTCCCTTATATATAGAACAGATCAAGGAGGGGGATTTCGCCGGTTCGCTGGCTACCATCCGCACGGCCAGTCCGATGGCCTGCTCGCTGGGCCGCGCCTGCTTCCACCCCTGCGAAAACAACTGCCGCCGCGAAAACGTGGAGCGCTCGCTGGCGATCTGCAAGCTCAAGCGCTTCGCCTGGGATTACGAAGACCTGCACGCGGCCGAAAAGCCGGGCAATCCGAACCGGCACACCCGTCCTGAAAAAGTGGCGGTGATCGGCGCGGGGCCGTCGGGTCTCTCCGCCGCGTACTACCTGCTTTTGGAAGGCTTCCCTGTCACCATATTTGAAAAATTGCCGACGCCCGGCGGCGCGGCGTGGACCGGCATTCCGCATTACCGCATCCCGAAAGATGTCATGATGCGCGAGGTTAACTACATTGAAGATCTCGGCGGCGAGATCAAGTACAGCGTAACCTTCGGCAAGGACGAGACGTTCGCCTCGCTCCGCGCCAAGGGGTACAAGGCGTTTTTTGTGGCGACCGGCGGCGACCTTTCCAAGGCGATGGGCGTGGAAGGGGAAGACAAGAATTACCAGGGGGTTTACGGCGGTATCGCGGCTCTTAAAGAGATCGTCGAATTCACCACCAAGGATGCCGTTCCGAATCCCGCCATCAAGGTTCCGGTACTGGCCAAGCCGAAAAAGGTGCTGGTGGTGGGCGGCGGCAACACGGCGATGGACTGTGTGCGAAGCTGGATACGCCTCGGATGCAAAGATGTGAATATCGTCTACCGCCGCACCAAGAAGGAACTGCCGGCCGACCCGCACGAAGTGCACGAGTCTGAAGACGAAGGGGTGAATTACTGCTTCATGCTGGCCCCGACCAAGCTGGTGGCGGATGCCGGCGGCAAGGTCATCGGCCTTGAATGCCAGAAGATGGAAATGGGGCCGCCGGACGAATCGGGCCGCCGCAAGCCGGTGCCGGTGCCGGGATCCGAACATCTGGTCGAAGGGGATATGGTCATTTCCGCCATCGGGCAGGACTGCGATATTTTCTTCCTCAAGGAGGTGCCGGACGTGAAAATCACCAAGTGGAAGACCATCATCACCAATGAAGAGACATTCCAGACCGCCGTGCCGGACATCTTCGCCGGCGGCGATGTCGTTTCGGGGCCGCTGAATCTGGTAACCGCCGTTGGTCACGCGCGGCGCGCCGCCCAGTGCATGGGGCAGTTCCTGCGGGGCGAGCCGGTTGGCATCAGTGATGAGCAGCGGATGGAGAAGGTTATCGCCACCATCGGCGTGTACGACAAGAACGAAAAAATACCGCTTCCCGGCGGCTGGGCGCGGCAGGAGATGCCGATTTGCGACCGTCAGGACAAGATCGGCTCCTTTAAAGAAGTCGAGCTTGGTTATTCGCTGGAAGCGGCGGTTGATGAAGCGAGCCGCTGCATGCGCTGTTACGTGGTGGGCATGGCCTGTGTGCCGGAGGGAGCATCCAAATGAGTCACGCCCCCGCCGAAACGAAGAGCATGGTTACGCTGACCGTCGACGGTAAAACCGTCGAAGTGAAAAAGGGAACCACCATCCTGCAGGCGGCGCGCCGCGTGGGCAAAAAGATCCCCACGCTGTGCTACCTGGAGAAAACCCATCCCATCGGCTCCTGCCGCGTCTGCTCGGTGGAAGTGGCGGGTGTGGACGGCCCGGTGATGAGCTGTACGACGCCGGCGGCCGACGGCATGGCCGTCACGACCGACAGCGAAAAGCTGAAGGAATTCCGGCGGAACATGGTTCAGTTCATCCTGGTCAACCATCCGCTCGACTGCCCGGTCTGCGAACGGTCCGGCGAATGCACGTTGCAGAACCTCACGTGGGGACTGGGCATCCAGAAACATGACTGGGCCACCACCAAACACGAGAAGAAGCCAGTGGTCGACTGGGGCCTTATCCGCTACGACCAGAATCTCTGCGTGATGTGCGAGCGGTGTGTCCGCATCTGCAACGAAGTGCAGGGGATCGACGCCTACCGCATTGACGGCAACGGCTATTCCGCGAAGATCAACACCAAGGATGGCAAGCCGCTGGATTGCGATTTCTGCGGCCAGTGCATTTCCGTCTGTCCGGTGGGGGCGCTTTCCAGCGGCATGTATTTTTCTGGCCGCTCGTGGGAGATGACGCGTACGCCGACCGTTTGTCCGCACTGCGCCGTCGGTTGCAGTTTTGAAGTGAATGTGAAGAACGGGAAGATCGTGCGCGTGACCAGCGGCAACGCGCTGGGCAACAACAAGGGAAACCTCTGCGCGCGTGGCCGCTTCGGATACGAGTTCGTGCAGCAGGGCGACCGCCTCACCGCGCCGATGATACGCCGCGGCCACGGTTTTGAAACGACCGATTGGGATACGGCGTTCGCATATATCGCCGAAAAGCTGAACGAATACCGGGCGGCGGGGAAAAACGCCTACGCCGGCCTCGGCAGCGAGCGCGCCACCAACGAAGACAACTACGTGTTCCAGAAATTCTTCCGCGAAGCCCTCGGCTCCGGCAACATCGACAACCTGGCCAATATGGCCGGCCACGGCACCGCGGCCGGCGTTTTCGAACAGTTCGGCGACTTCCCGATGACCGTTTCATTCGACGAACTGAAGAAGGGAAACCTTTTTGTGTTCATCGGGCTTGACGGCAGCAACGAAAACCCGGTGGTGAGCAATCACATCCGCGAAGCGATCTACGGGCACGGCGCCGAAGTGGCCCTTGCTTACAGCAAAGAGGCTTTCTTCCTGCCATCTCCCCGGATGAAGCTGACCTACGGGTATGCCGATATGCATGAATTCACCGTCGCGCTCACGGGCGATCTGGTGGCCGCCATCAAGGCGGGCGGGGGCATCTCCGGCGGTGCGGTGGTCACGGCGGATTTTGAGCAGCGGCTCAACGCGGATCTTGCCGGTGCGCGGGCCACGCTGGATGGCGCGCTGGCCGCGCAGGTTGCCCAGCTCGCGGCCCTGATAAAGAAGAAGCAAAAACCGGTGTTCCTCATCGGGCAGGAGGCCCAGCGCCATCCGCGGGCCGGCGCCATCGTGCGGAACATCGTGAACCTCGCCAAAATCGCCGGCGGCAGGGTGATGGTGATGCGCGAATACTGCAATTCCCAAGGGGTTAACGATATGGGGGTGGCTTCGAACGTCCTTCCCGGTTACCGCAAGGAAACGCGGCAGGAGCTGGGGGTTTATGCCGACCTCTGTACGCTTATCAACAACCACGAGACGAAGGCGCTTATCATCGCCGATGAGGATGTGCTTCGCCGCCATGCCGATTTCGTGAAATTCCGCGAAGCGATGGACAAGGTGGAATTCGCCATCGTGGTGGATCAGTTCTATTCTCAGACCGCCATGGCCGCCGATGTTGTGTTGCCGTCGTGCACCGCCCTTGAAAAGGACGGCACATTCACCAACATCGAAGGGCGTATTCAATGGATCCGGCCGGCCGTCGCGCCGGTTGGCAACAGCCGCCCCACATGGCGGATCTTCGCCGATCTGGCCAAGGCGATGGGGCGTGATTTCGGCTACCGCTCCACCGCCGACGTTTCCGCGGAGATCGCCGCCACGGTGCCGGGATACGGCGCGATCATGGATGGCGGCATGACCGATTTCTCCGCGCTTGTCCACGGTTCGCCGTCGCTTTCGATGGCAAGCCCGGCCCCGATGAAAAAGCCGGCCGCGGGCGAACTGGTGTTGCTGCCCGAGCACAACCTCTTTGTGATGGGGATATACACCGATTACTGTCCTTCCCTGCGCCACCTGGTGGGAAAGCATTACGCCGATTTCCATGTGGAGGGGAAGCCGTACGCCGATATCAATCCGGCCGACGCCGATGCCTTGGGCCTCAAAGCCGAGGATACGCTGTTGTTCAAGGCGCCGAAGCGGGAGTGGAAGGGGCGCGTCCGCCTGAGCGGGGCCGTAAAGCCGGGTTCCGTGCGCATTCCCGATGAAATGGACCAGTCGCCGTCCCTTATAATGACGGCAGGCGGCCGCGAGATACAATGCCGCAATCTGTTGGGTCTCATGGGGGTGGAAAAATGCTGAACCAGTACATTCCCGTTCTTGTAATGACGCTGGCCGCATGCGGCACGGCGGCCGGCATGATCATAGCGACCACGATCATAGGCCCGAAGAGGGAATTTGAAGAGAAGATGGAGCCGTTCGAGTGCGGCGTGTCGCCGGTCAGCGATCCGAAGAGCCGTTTCGGCGTGCGGTTCTACCTCGTGGCGATGTTGTTTATCGTGTTTGATATTGAAGCCGTGTTTCTCTTCCCCTGGGCGGCGGTGTTCCGGGAACTGGGCATGTTCGGCTTGGTTGAAATGCTGGTCTTCATCCTGGTGTTGACGGTTGGCCTCGCCTATGTGTGGAAGAAGGGGGCTTTGGAATGGGAGTGACAATGGAAGAGCAAAATATTGAAGCCGCGCTGGGTGACAGCGTGATCCTCACCCAGGTTGATAAGGTCATCGGCTGGGGAAGGAAATACTCGTTTTTCCTCTATCCGTTCATCACCGCCTGCTGCGGCATGGAATTCATGTCGGCGGCCGCGTCCCGCTACGACCTCGACCGGTTCGGCGCGGCGCTGCCGCGTTTTTCGCCGCGCCAGGCCGACCTGCTGTTCGTGGTCGGCACCATCAGCCACAAGCAGGCCCCGATACTCAATAAGGTATATAACCAGATGGCGGAGCCCAAGTGGGTTTTTGCCTTCGGCGCGTGCGTCTGCAGCGGCGGCATGTACAACAATTACGCCACCGTGCAGGGGATCGATACCATCCTGCCGGTGGACGTGTATGTACCGGGTTGCCCGCCCCGTCCCGAAATTGTGATCGACGGGCTTATCAAATTGCAGGAACTGGTGGCCAACGAGCGCTCGTCCAAGTGGCCGCGCGGCAAATCCCAATACGATCCGAAAGTGAAACGCTGATGGGACGCCTGATCGACCTGTGCAAGCAGAAGCTGGGCGGCGCGGTGCTTTCCGCGCACGAACAGCATGGCGACGAGACGGTGGTGATCCGCAAGGACGCCATGCTGACGGCGTTGCGCTGGTTGCGGGACGATAATGACACGAAATTCGATTTCATGATGGATTTAACCGCCGTGGATTATTTCGGCACGCGGCCGCGCGACGAACGCTTCGAGGTGGTCTATCACCTCTTCTCCCTCACGCACAACCACCGCCTCCGCGTGAAGATTCCGGTTGCCGAAGCCGATCCCGCCGTTGAGTCCGCCGCCACCGTCTGGAAGGCGGCCGACTGGTTCGAACGCGAGGTGTGGGACATGTACGGCATAGTATTTAAGGGGCATCCGAACATGAAGCGGATACTCCTCTATGAGGAATTTGAAGGGCATCCGTTGCGGAAGGACTATAACATCCGCAAGCGCCAGCCGCTTATCGGACCGGAGAACTGAGGCCATGGAAAATAAAAACCGGCTTGACCTGAATACGGAACTGATGGTTCTGAACATGGGGCCGTCGCACCCGGCCACCCACGGCACCGTCCGCTTTTTCCTCAAGCTCGACGGCGAAAAAGTCGTCCACATGGAGACGGAGATCGGCTACCTCCACCGCGGCTTTGAGAAGCATTGCGAGAACGGCACCTGGACCCAGGCCTTCCCGTTCACCGACCGGCTGAATTATTGCAGCGCTCCGCAGAACAACGTCGCCTATGCGCTGGCCGTGGAGAAGCTGCTTGGCGTGACGGACAAGGTGCCTCCCCGCGCCGTTTACATTCGCACCATCATGTGTGAACTCTCCCGTATGGCCGACCACTACACCAACCTGGGCGCGGCGACCCTTGAATTGGGGGCGCTCACCGCGTTCATCTACTTCGTCGAAGCGCGCGAACTGACGTGGGACCTCATCGAATCGGTCTGCGGCGCGCGCCTTACCTCAAACTACATCCGGGTGGGCGGCCTGGCTTCGGATCTGCCGGAAGGTTTCGCCGCCCGCGTGAAAGAGGTGTTCGCCAAGAACCGCGTTTTTTGGGATGAGTTCGACAAACTGCTGACCCATAACCGCATTTTTCTCGACCGCATGCGCGACACCGGCGGTATTTCGCGGGCGGACGCCATTTCCTACGCGTTTACCGGCCCCTGCCTGCGCGCGGCCGGCGTTGAATACGACGTCCGCAAAGCGTTCCCGTACCTCGCCTACCGCGATGTTGATTTTGACATCCCCATCGGCACCACCGGCGACAACTTCGACCGGTACCTCGTCCGCATGGAGGAGATCAAGCAGAGCATGCGCATCGTCGAGCAGTGCCTGTTGCAACTGCCGTCCGGCCCGATCAACATCAACGACGCGTCGGTGCGCAACCCAAGCAAGGAAGACGGCAAAACGTACATGGAGTCGATGATATTCCATTTCAAAAACACCATCGAAGGGATACAGGTGCCCAAGGGGGAAGCCTATGTCGCCACCGAGGGAACCAACGGCGAAGTCGGGTTCTATCTCGTTTCGCAGGGCGGCGGCAAACCGTGGAAATGCCGTGTGCGGCCCCCCTGCTTCGCGCTGACGCAGGCGATAGGGCATATGTGCACCGGGCACTATTTATCGGACATCATTCCGACGTTCGACATGATCAACCTTATCGGCGGGGAGTGTGACCGCTAATGTTTGACTACACCTATCTGCCGTCGCCAAACCTTATCCCCTCCCTCGTGGAGATGATGCTGAAGATAATGTTTATCTTCACTATGAACATGGGAGTGTTCGCACCGGTGCTCGGTTGGGTTGAACGCAAGCAGTCCGCCTTGATGCAGGACCGCATCGGCGCAAACCGGGCCGACATATTCGGCTTCACGCTGTTCGGCCTGCTGCACATAGCGTCCGACGCCCTGAAGCTGCTGGTGAAGGAGGATTTCATTCCCCGGGGAGCCGACAAGCCGCTGCACTACCTGGCGCCGTTCATCGCGGTGGTGCCGGCCTTGGTGGCGTTCGCGGTCATCCCCTTTGGGGGCAAGTACATGTTGTGGGGGCACGAGGCGAATCTGGTCATCGCCGACCTGAATGTGGGGATGCTTTACATTTTCGCCGTGGCGTCGCTGGCCACCTACGGCGCGGTGATCGGCGGCTGGGCCTCGAACAACAGCTGGTCGCTGCTGGGCGGCCTGCGCGTCGGCGCGCAAATGCTTTCGTACGAAGTGGCGATGGGGCTTACCCTCGTCGGCATTTTCATGGTGTACGGCAGCTTGCAACTGACGACTATCGGCATGGCGCAGGAAAACTTTTTCCGCTGGGGCATTTTCCTCCAGCCCCTCGGCTTCATCCTGTTTATCGCCTGCGCCTTGGCGGAAAACAAGCGGACGCCGTTCGACATACCGGAGGCGGAATCCGAACTGATCGCCGGTTATTTCACCGAATACTCGGGGCTGAAGTTCGCCATGTTCTGGATGGCGGAGTTCCTTGAGATGGTGACCATCGCGGCGGTGCTGGTGGCGCTTTTCTTCGGCGGGTGGCACATCCCGTTCATTACCCATCAGGGGCTTATTGATGCAATGGGCCATTTGTTCGGCCCCAATTTCGGCGCGATAGCGGCGATGCTGATTCATGCCGCCGTGTTCTGGATCAAGGTTGTCGCCTGGATCGTGATCCTCATGCTCATCCGCTGGTCGCTGCCGCGTTTCCGGTTCGATCAGGTGATGAGGCTCGGATGGAAGATCGTCCTGCCGCTGGCGCTGATGAATATCGTATTGACGGGCTTAATTATTTTGGCGGTGCGGTGATGGCGGCGAATTACAAGAAGGTCAACCGGGGCGTGACGCTCACCCTGTGGGAGCGGCTTTACGTTATGGAAGTGCTCCGCGGCATCATCATAACCGGCCGCCACTTCATCCGGAACTGGGTATCCACCTTCCGGTCGTATATGAGCGGCAACCCGGCCGGCCGTGGCATTATGACCATCTACTATCCGGAGGAAAAACCGGTGTTGCCGGAGGCGTACCGCGGCCGCCCCATGCTGGTGCGCGCCGTGGATGGCAAGGAAAAGTGCGTGGCCTGCGGCCTGTGCGAAGTGGCTTGCCCGGCCAAGTGCATCACCATCGTCGGGGCGATGCGGCCGGATGGCACCCGGTATCCCGAAACGTATATGCTTGACGGCGCGGTTTGCATTTTCTGCGGCCTGTGCGAAGAGGCCTGCCCGGAGGAAGCGATAGTGATGACCCACAACTACGAAGGGCTGGTTGAATATGACCGCAGCCAGATGTTGTACGGCAAGGAAGCGCTGTTGGTGCCCGAAGAGAAGCTCAAGGGACGCCTGGATTACATTCGGCGGAGGATGTACAACAAATGCAACTACTGATTTTCTACGGGTTCGGCTTTTTGGCCCTGTTTTCGGGGATCGCGATGATCATGTCGCGCCAGCCGGTCACCTCCGCCTTGCTGATGATCCTGAACATGTTCTGCCTGGCCGGTCTTTACGCCCAGCTTGGCGCCCACCTGATCGCCGCGTTGCAGGTGATGGTTTACGCCGGCGCCATCATGGTGCTGGTGCTTTTCGTCATCATGTTCCTGAACCTGCGCGAAAAGGCGGGCATTGTTTCAAAACACGGGGTGATGACGCAGGCCGTGGGCATCGCGGTGCTCGGCTTTGTGATCACCGCCATGGTTTCAAAGCTCGATATGGCGAAGCTCCCCGCCGCGAAAGCGCCTGCCGCCGATTTTGGATCGGTAGTGGCCATCGGCCGGGTGCTGTTCACCGATTATCTGCTGCCGTTTGAAATAACCTCGGTTCTCCTGCTCGCGGCTATCGTGGGCGCGGTGGTTCTGGCTAAGAGGAAGGTTTGACCATGGACATGCCCGTACCGTTACACCATTACCTGATCCTCTCCGGGATATTGTTCAGCGTGGGGGTGGTGGGGGTTCTCACCCGCCGCAACGCGATTGTCGTCTATATGTGCATCGAGCTGATGCTGAACTCCGTCAACCTGACACTGATAGCGTTTTCGCGCCAGCTAGGCGACCTCAACGGGCAACTTTTTACGTTCATGGTTATGGCCGTGGCCGCCGCCGAGGCGGCCGTTGGCCTGGGGATCATAATTGCATTGTTCAGGAACCGCCAATCCGTTGATGTGGACGACGTGAACCTGCTGAAAGGATGATGACGTTGAAAACGATAGTTTCAATAGTTCCGTTATTGGCGATTCTGACATCGTTGTTGGCCGCATTTGGCATTTTTGCGCTTCGAAAGTCGCCAAACTGGAGGGAAGGTTGCAGCATATTGGCGGCAGTGGTGAAGTTTGGCCTGGTTATGTCGCTGTACCCCTTGATCAGGGATGGATATACGGTTGAGTGCCCGATTGTAACTTTTCCCGCCGGCATTCTGCCCAATCTCGGCTTTGCCCTGCGCGTGGACGCCCTGGGATTTTTATTTGCCGCCGTCGCCTCGTTCCTTTGGATTTTAACGACGTTGTACTCGATCGGTTATATGCGTACATTGAAGGAGCATGCGCAGGCCCGGTACTACGTATGTTTTGCCTTGGCCCTGACGGGCGCTCTGGGCGTGGCGTTTTCCGGGAATTTATTGACGCTGTTCCTGTTTTACGAGTTCATCACCGTGTCCACATACTTATTGGTGGTTCATGAAGAAAATGAGGAGGCTTACGCCGCCGGCACCAAGTACCTGACCTATTTGATGGGAACCGGAAAGCTGTTTTTTCTTCCGGCGATTATTTTTACTTATGCGTTGACGGGGACTTTGGACTTTAAAGTGGGCGGGGTTTTTGCGGGCGTCAGCCCGTTTTGGGCTGGGTTGACCCTTATCTTGTTCGTGGCCGGGGTCGCCAAGGCCGGTCTCATGCCTTTCCATAATTGGCTGCCTTCGGCAATGGTGGCCCCGACTCCCGTTAGCGCGTTGCTGCATGCCGTGGCGGTGGTTAAAGCCGGGGTGTTTACCATTGTCAGAATTGTTTTGTCCATATATGGCGTTGGGTTCTTGGATAATCTGGGCCTTGGAATATGCATGGCGTTTGTTGCCTCCATTACCGTGGTCGGCGCATCGATTATCGCCTTGCGTCAGGATAATTTGAAGATGCGGCTGGCCTACTCGACCATTTCACAGCTCTCTTACGTCATATTGGGGGTCATGTTGCTGTCCCCGGACGGCGTCAAGGGAAGCATTCTGCAGATCGTGGCCCATGCTTTTGGAAAGATCACTTTGTTCTTTTGCGCCGGGGCGATATACGTTGGCATCCATAAAAAATATATAAGCGAGATGGCGGGTATCGGAAAAACGATGCCATGGACCATGGGAGCGTTTACCGTAGGCGCCTTTAGCATGATTGGGGTTCCCCCCTTGGCTGGCTTTGCCGTGAAATGGAGGCTGTTGCTGGGATCGATGGAGGCGCACCAAATCCTGATTGTGGGGGTGTTGCTGGGTAGTACGCTGTTAAACGCGGCTTATTTTCTGCCGATCTTAAAGACGGCGTATTTTGACGAATCCGCCGATGCGGCCCATCAGCATGAAGCTCCTTTGATTATGAGGGTTGCCTTGGTTACAACCGCGGTGGGAACCATTTTGGTCGGGTTATATTCGGATTTTTTTGTAAGTTTGCTTAAGGGATTAGCTTAACTTGGAACGGGCGGGGCGAGGGTCAAAATGAAGCCGGACAAACTGATTTTATCGGTGCTGGAAAAGCTTAAGGATCGGGGCATGAAGTTATTTTATATTACCTTGGTCTTGCTGGTCATCGTGGACGTTTTTGTCCCGAAGACGGAGCCGGAGTTTCCGGGCCACACATGGGTTGGTTTTTACGCATTTTATGGTTTTATATCATGCGTGCTGATCATCGTTATTTCGAAGGCACTCGGGAAACTGTTTTTGTTTAAGAAAGAAGATTTTTATGATTGATTACCTGAGTCCCTCCTGGGTCTATTTGCTGGGCGCCTTGGCCTTGCCGCTGGTGCGGAAATATCGCGCGGCTTACCTTTTGGGCATTCCGGTTGTGGCGGGCTTGTTGTGGCTTCTATTGCCCTTCGGCAACCATCATGTTTTTGATTTCATGGGTCAGCATATAGTGATGACGCGGGTTGACGCGTTAAGCCGCCTGTTCGTATTGGTTTTCGTTCTGGCGTCCTTCTGCGGGGCCGTTTATGGGTTGCATGAAAAGGACCGCACCGGTATGTGGATGGCGGCATACTTCTATGTTGGCGGCGCCATGGCGGTCGTTTTCGCCGGGGATTTGATAACCCTCTTTATTTTTTCCGAAGTGATGGCATTCTCCTCCCTTTTACTGATTGTTTTTGATAAATCGGATAAGGCGCTTAAAGCCGGGTTCCGCTATATTCTGGTGCATATTTTTTCCGGTGTCTGCATGGTGGGCGGCATCGCGATTCATGCAAGCCAGACGGGAAGCGTAGCCTTTGAGGGTCTGGGAGTTTCCGGCTTGGGCGGCCAATTGATTTTGGTGGGCTTTTTGGTGAATGCGGCCGTGCCCCCGCTGTCGGCGTGGCTTTCAGACGCGTATCCGGAGGCGACGGTCGTGGGAGCCGTATTCTGTTCGGCGTTCACCACAAAGACCGCCGTTTATTGCCTGATGCGCGGGTTTCCGGGCACCGAGATTCTCATCTGGATGGGCGTATTCATGGCGCTTTACGGCGTCGTTTACGCCGTGTTGGAAAACGACATACGCCGCCTGTTGGCGTACCACATCATCAGCCAGGTCGGTTACATGGTCGCCGGCGTGGGCATGGGCACCGAAATGGCCCTGAACGGCTCGGGCTCGCATGCGTTTACCCACATTTTGTACAAGGGACTGTTGTTCATGGGCGCCGGCGCGGTGATCCATGTAACGGGCAAGAGGAAGCTGACCGAGTTGGGCGGAGTTTATAAATTCATGCCGGTCACCATGACGTTGTACATGATCGGCGGGTTTTCAATCTCCGCATTTCCCCTGTTCAGCGGTTTTGTCAGCAAGTCGATGGTCGTGGCCGCCGCGGAGCACGAGCATTTGTTGCCCGTCTATTTGTTGTTGACCCTGGCCTCCGCCGGGACTTTTCTGCATACCGGATTGAAGCTTCCTTTCTACACGTTTTTCTATCAGGACTGGCGGGGGGAACCGTTGAAGGAGGCGCCCGTCAACATGCTGGTCGCGATGAGCCTCATGGCGGCCATGTGCATCGGCATCGGGATGTTTCCGGGGCCGCTGTACGCGCTGTTGCCCCACCCGGTTCATTTCGAACCGTACTCCGCCTGGCACGTGGTCAGCTCCCTTCAGGTGTTGATGTTTACGGGCTTGGGCTTTTATGTTTTGCTAAAAATGCTTACCCCGGAACCCGGCGTCAGCATGGACACCGAATGGGTTTACCGCAAAGGGGGCTATGTTATCGGCCGCGGAATCACCACGGGCATCGTCTTTTTGGATTCAATTACGAACAACCTTTACCTGAGCGGTTTTGTGGCGGTTAAACGGATATCCCAATGGGGCCACTGGGTGGATGTCAACATTGTCGACAGGGCCGTAAACGACATCGCGGGCTTCTTTATGCGGGTTAGCGAATCGGCCCGGCAAATGCAGTCCGGCTTGTTGCGCGGATATGCCTTTACCATGGCGCTCGCGTTTGTCCTGTTGGCCAGCTATTACCTGTGGGGGGGTAAATAAGCATGTTCCCCATCCTTACCACTGTGATCCTCATCCCGCTGATTGGCGCCGCGATCCTTCTCTTGGTGCCGAAAAAGAGCGAGAACCTTATCCGCGCTATCACCTTGCTGACGGCGATCATTGATTTCGCCGCGTCGTTACCGCTTTTTTTCGATTTTGAGGAAGGTACCGCCGCCATGCAGTTCGCCGAGCGGGTGCCGTGGATACCTTCATGGGGCGCCGAATATTCGTTGGGGCTGGATGGCATTTCGCTTTTCATGGTGTTGCTGACAACCTTTACCTGCGTCGTTGTCTACCTGGCGACCTGGACGGCGGTTGACAAGCACGTCAAAGAGTTCAACATCGCCCTGCTGGTGCTCCAGACGGGAATGGTGGGCGTTTTTTGCGCGCTCGATTTTGTGCTCTTCTATGTTTTTTGGGAGCTGATGCTGATCCCGATGTATCTGCTCATTGGCATATGGGGGGGGAAGAACAGGATTTACGCCACGGTCAAATTTTTCATTTATACAATGGGCGGCTCGGTGTTGATGCTTTTCGCGATACTGGTTCTTTACTTCCAGTACCACTCCCAGACCGGAGTTTATACATTCGACATTCTTAAATACCACTCGTTCGCGATCAGCGAGACCCTCCAGTATTCGCTGTTCCTCTGTTTCTTCATAGCGTTCGCGATAAAGGTGCCGGTCTGGCCGTTCCACACGTGGTTGCCGGACGCCCACGTCGAAGCGCCCACCGCCGGTTCCGTGATACTCGCCGGCATCCTGCTGAAGATGGGCACATACGGTTTCCTCCGGTTTTCACTGCCCATATTCCCCGATGCCTCCCTTTCCGCCGCTTGGTGGGTAAGCTGGCTTGCCATCATAGGAATAATTGTTGGCGCCCTCATGGCGCTGGCGCAGACCGACATTAAAAAGCTGGTGGCGTATTCCTCCGTAAGCCACTTGGGATTCGTCGTGCTGGGCACGTTCGCATTCACGGCGCGGGGCATTTCGGGCGGTATTATGCAGATGATCAACCACGGGATATCGACAGGCGCGCTGTTCCTTTTGGTCGGCATATTGTACGAAAGGCGGCATACGCGCCTGATAGCCGAATATGGCGGCATTTCGAAAGTGATGCCAAAATTCGCCTTCGTATTTATGATCGTTGCGCTTTCCTCTATTGGACTTCCGCTTACCAACGGGTTTATAGGCGAGGTGATGATTTTAGTCGGAGTTTTTGAAGCTAACGCATTGTACGCGGCGCTTGCCGTGGCCGGCGTTTTGCTGGGAACGGCATACATGCTCTGGACGTACCGGCGCGTGATATTCGGCGAGTTGACCAACGAAAAGAACAAGACGTTGCCGGATATGAACGTACGCGAGGTAATCTACATGACGCCGCTGATCGTAATGATCTTCCTGCTGGGGGTTTATCCCAATCCGGTGATCCGCAAAATGGAAGCCAGCGTGACCAATCTGGTCGCCACCATGGATAAAGCAAAAGAGGCCCGGCTGGCGCATCCCGCCGCCCTCGCCGCCAACCTTGATGTGGATAAGAAGAGGGACTAATGGTTATTGTGCCGCCTTCCATCGACTTGGCCGCCGTAGGGCCGGAATTGATTTTGACCGGCGCGGCTTCGCTGCTGCTGCTTGTCGGCGTGTTCCTGAAAGAACAGAGCCGGTTCCTCAATCCGTGGATCGCCCTCCTCGGCGTCATTCTGGCCGCCGGTTGCGCTTCCAGTTCGCTGTTCCCGCACACCACCTTTCAGGGGATGTACGCGGCCGACCTGTTCACCCGCTTCTTCAAGCTGCTGTTCCTGCTCGGCACCGGCATGACCATCCTTATCTCCATCAAATACACCGCCGACGAGCAGATCGAGCACGCTGAATATTACGCGCTACTGCTGTTCGCCACCATCGGCATGATGCTGATGGCGGCCGCCTCCGACTTGGTCACCGTGTTTCTCGGCATCGAGACGCTTTCCCTTTCGCTGTACGTCCTCGCGGGCTACACCCGCACGCGGCTCGTCTCGAATGAGGCATCGCTGAAGTACTTCCTGCTGGGCGGCTTCGCCACCGGCTTCCTGCTGTATGGCATTGCGCTGATTTACGGTTCCACCGGCCACACCAACCTTGCCAAGATAGCCTACGCCGTTTCGCACGGCAACCTGAACACCGGCCTGCTCACCATCGGCGCGTTGCTGTTGCTGGTGGGGCTTGGTTTCAAGGTGGCGGCGGTGCCGTTCCACCAGTGGACGCCGGACGTGTATCAGGGTGCGCCCATTCCGGTTACGGCCTTCATGTCCGCCGGACCCAAGGCGGCGGTGCTGGCGGTGATGATCCGCGTGTTCGAGCAGTCGATAGCCTTTATGAATGTGGACTGGACCGTCTGGATCACCATTCTGGCGATCCTCACCATGACGGTGGGTAACATCGCCGCGCTGGTGCAGTCCGACGCCAAGCGGATGCTCGCCTTCTCCTCGATATCCCACGCGGGGTACGCGATGGTCGGCATGGCCGCCGCCAGCCGCGAAGGGTCGAGCGCGGTTCTTTATTACATGCTGGTCTACACGTTCATGAATATCGGCGCGTTCGGTATTCTGGCGCTGGTGGCGCGGCAAAACGAACAGCGGACCGCCATGCGCGATTTCACGGGGTTCGCCTACAAAAACCCGGCGCTGGCGTTTATTATGACCATTCTCGTCTTTTCGCTGGCCGGCATCCCGCCGATGGCCGGCTTCATGGCGAAGTTCTACATCTTCATGTCCGCCATCAAGGCCGGGCAGAATTTCCTGGTGCTTGCGGCGGTGCTGAACTCCGCCATCGGCATCTACTACTACCTCCGCTTCGCCATCTACATGTACATGAAGGAAGATGAAGCGCCGAGCACCCTCCCGCCGCTGCGCGCGTCGCTGGGGCTTATCCTGGCGCTGGTGATATCGCTCTACGGCGTCATCCGCCTCGGCGTGCTCCCGGCGGAATACCTCGATTTCGCGGGCAAAGCGCTCCTCACTTTCTAAACGGTTGCCGCTGATACACAGGCCGGGCTAAACCCCCGGCCTTTTTTTGTCATGCCGGGCTTGACCCTGGAGTGGTGGGATAAATATGCGGCGGCGAAGCCTGCGGAGCCAGCCGCGCACAGTCCGCCACGGAAATACCCTTCAAGGGTGCGGCACCCAGACATATTCTCAAAGCTCTCTTTCTTGGTGGGTACCCATTTTAATGGGTACTTCATGCCGCGAGGCATGACCGCTTTCTTGGCGCGTTGCGCCAATGTACCCAATAAATTGGGTACCCACCGGAGGCGAAAGCGCTCGGATAATATTTCCGCCGCTCCTTGCTCAAGACCCGCACGGCAAGGGGGAGTATTCCCCCGGCTCCCGTTCTGCCCTGCTTGTGCCGCTCTTGCGCGCTGCTATCGCCCGTGATAGCATATCTGTGTGTCAAAAACACGGAAGCTTTATGAAAAGGCTTTGCACAGCCCCCAGAACATGCGGTTCGAGGAAATTTGCCGATTGGCGGAATCATTCGGATTTCACCTCAAAGGGGGCAAGGGAAGCCACCGCGTTTTTAGCCGTCCCGGAACAGATGCGATGCTGAATTTCCAAAATGTCGGCGGCTTTGCAAAACCGTATCAGGTTAAACAGCTTCTCAAGGTTGCCGAAGAATACGATCTGAAACTGGAGGAATAATATGCGTTACCCGATCAAGGTGTTTTACAGCGAAGAGGATAAAGGGTATATCGCCACGGTTCCCGACCTGCCCGGCTGTTCCGCTTTTGGCGAAACGGAAGAGGTGGCGGTGCGGGAAATTAAAACCGCCTCAGCCCTCTGGCTCAGCGCAGCCAAAAAGGAGAAAAGGAAAATCCCCGCCCCTTCCAAAAGGAGCCGGTTCAGCGGGCGCATCCTCGCGCGGTTGCCGAAGTCGTTGCACGAAGATTTGGCGGAAAGGGCGAAGGATGAAGGGGTAAGCCTTAATCAGCTGGTGGAATACCTGCTTTCCAAAGGCCTCACCGCGAAATAGAGTAACAGCAATAAATAGAGCCGATGTTCCCTGTTTCCGCCGAAGCAGTTCTTGCAGGCAAATTTAATGTTTACAGCGAGAGGTGCTTGAGGGATTTCTTGAGGAGGTCGGCCAGCGAGGCATCCGGCGATTCGGCGGTGATCTTCAGCAAAGCCTTTTCGGCATCTTTTTTCTGATACCCCAGGTTCACCAGCGCGGCAAGCGCGTCGGCCATGTTGCGCTGCGCTTCGTTTTCGGGCGCGGCGCTTATCGCGGAGGGGCCGAATTTATCTTTCAACTCAAGGATGATCCGCTCGGCGGTTTTTGCGCCGACGCCGGGGATTTTTGAAAGCCTCGTTTTGTCGCCGGTCACGATGGCGTTTTCCAGCGCGTCCGGCCTCACCCCCGAAAGGATGGCGCAGGCTAGGCGCGGCCCGATGCGGGTGACGGATACCAGCTTGAGAAACATCTCCTTTTCGTCGCGGCTGGCGAAACCGTAGAGGTGCAGCGCATCCTCGCGCGCTATGGTGACGGTCGGCATCTGGGCTGGTTCCCCTTCGCGCGGAAGCGATTCGTATCCCGCCAGCGTAATGAAAAGGCGGTAGCCGACGCCCCCCGCCTCGATAACGGCATATTGCGGCTTTTTTTCCAGCAGCGTTCCACGCAGATGGGCGATCATCCCCTAACTCCCCGTTTGATGCGGCGTACGGTTGGCGCGGCTTCCTTCACCATCGCCAATCTGCGGCGCATCGGCGTGGCGTGCAGGTGCGTGACCGCCACGGCCAGCGCATCGGTTACGTCTTCCGGCTTCGGTATCTCTTTCATGTTCAGCAGGCGGCAGACCATCGCCGCCACCTGTCCTTTTCCGGCGTGCCCCGCCCCCACCAGCGCTTTTTTCACCTGCAATGCGGTGTACTCGTTAAACGGGATATTTTGAACCAGCGCGGGTAAGAATGCCGCCGCGCGCGCATGTCCCAGCACCAGCGCCGACCTGGCATTCTCGGCAAAGAAGACATTTTCCACCGCCACCTCGTCTGGCCGGTATTCGATAACCAGTTCGGCATAAGCCTCAAAAAGGTATTTCAGCCGGTGATGAAGTTCTTTTGATTGTGGCGGCTTCACCACGCCCCACGCCACCGCCGAGAGTTTCCCTTTTTGCTCTTCCACGATGCCGTAACCGGCCACGCGGCTGCCGGGATCGATGCCGAGCACCCTCATCAGCCGAGGCTCACTCGTTGGCCAGCGCCTCCATAATGGCGTCGGGAATATCGAAGTTGGCGTACACCTTCTGCACGTCGTCGTGATCGTCCAGCGCTTCCATCAGCTTGAGCATCGAGCGCGCCTTGTCTTCGTTCAGCGCCACCGTGCTTTGCGGCACCATCATTATTTCCGCCAACGTCGGTTTCAGATTCTTCTTTTCCACCGCCTGTTTCACCGATTCGTAATCCTCCGGCGCCGTGACGACTTCGTAGTTCTCCGGCAAGGTGTGCATGTCTTCCGCGCCGGCGTTTATCACCAGCTCCATCAAGTCGTCTTCTTTTATCTGATCGTGCGGAATGACGATCATCCCCTTTTTGTGGAACATCCAGTTCACGCAGCCGACCTCGCCCATGCTGCCGCCCAACTTGGTGAGAATGGAGCGTATTTCGCCCACCGTGCGGTTTTTGTTATCGGTCATGGAGCTTATCAGCAGCGCCACCCCGCCGGGACCGTATCCTTCATAGGTGATTTCGTCATAGGTCGAACCTTCCAGTTCGCCGGTTCCCTTTTTAATGGCGCGGTCAATGGTGTCGTTCGGCATGTTGGCGCCCTTGGCCTTGTCGACCGCCGTCCGCATCCGCGGGTTCGCGTTGAGATCGCCGCCGCCCAGGCGGGCCGCCACGGTGATTTCCTTGATGATCTTGCCCCAGAGCTTGCCGCGCTTGGCGTCGGCCGCCCCTTTTTTGTGTTTTATTGTCGCCCACTTTGAATGACCGGACACGGTAAACCCCCTCGAATAGTCGATAACGTTAAGCGCCCATCCGGCGCGCCAATCTGTGCGATTTCCGCATTAAAGTCTATCACATCCCAAAAGAATGCGCGCTGGGGGCAATGCGGGATTACAATAAAAAGAAGGAGACCCCGCCATGCCCAAGCTCGAGATCAACCGCATCGGGAAAAACCTGTGGGAAATACCCGCCCGCGCCAAAAAGGGAATGAATGTTCCGGCCCGTATCTACACTTCGGCGGAAATGCTTACGGCCATCGATGAGGCGGCGCTGGAGCAGGTATCCAACGCGGCGATGCTCCCCGGCGTCGTGCTCAACACGCTGGCGATGCCGGACATCCACTCCGGCTACGGCCTGCCGATAGGCGGCGTGATGGCGACCGACCCGGCATCCGGAGTGGTTTCCCCAGGCGCGGCGGGATACGACATCAACTGCGGCGTACGGCTGATGAAAACCCCTTTCGTAAAAGAGCAGATCATGCCGCTGCGCGAAATGCTGGCCGATCTCCTCGCCGCCCGCATACCGGCCGGTGTCGGGCGCGGAGGGCTGATCGACCTTTCCGACGCCGACTACCGCGCTATAGCGGAAAGCGGCGTGGCGTGGGCGGTGCGTCGTGGTTTTGGGTTAAAGGATGACATTACCCACACCGAATCGGGCGGTGCGCTGGAGGGGGCCGATCTCGAAGGGGTGGGCGGGCACGCGAAAAAACGGGGGCGCGATGAGATGGGGACGCTTGGCGGCGGGAACCACTTTGTGGAGATCCAGTACGTCGATAAAATCTACAACCCCGAAATCGCCGCCGCCTGGGGGCTGCGTGAAGGGCAGATCACCTTGATGATACACACCGGATCGCGCGGGTTCGGCCATCAGGTGGCGACCGATCATCTGAAGTCGATGGGACAGGCGATGCGGAAATACGGCATCACCGTGCCGGACCGGGAGTTGGCTTGCGTACCGGTGGATAGCGGCGAGGGGCGCGAATATCTCGGCGCGATGCGTGCCGCGGCCAACTACGCCTGGACCAACCGGCAGGTGATCATGCACCTCGCGCGCGAAGCGCTTTCGGAGGCGATGGGGGTGTCGCCCGATTCGATGCCGCTGCTTTACGATGTGGCGCACAATATCATAAAGCTTGAAAAGCACGAAGTGGAGGGAAAGACGCGGATGGTGATGGTGCATCGAAAAGGGGCCACCCGCGCATTGGGACCCGGGCACCCCGAACTGCCCGGCGCATATAAAAACACCGGCCAGCCGGTGCTGATACCGGGTGATATGGGGCGGATGTCCTACCTGCTGGCGGGGACCCAAACCGCGATGGAGCAGACCTTTGGCAGCAGCTGCCACGGGGCGGGGCGCGCTCTGAGCCGTCATGCCGCCGCCAAAAAAGGGCGCGGCCGGAATCTGCGCCACGAGATGGCGGATCAGGGAGTGGCGGTGCGGTCTGCGGAAAAAGGAACGCTGGCTGAAGAGATGCCGGAAGCCTACAAGGATGTTTCGCAGGTGGTGGATGTGGTGACCGCCGCCGGTCTGGCGCTTCCTGTAGCCCGCATGCGCCCGATTGCCGTTATCAAAGGGTAGGGGTTAAAGTTCAAGACATTGATATATAGCGAAATATAATCCGACTTGCCAGATAGGGTATTTCCCTTTAGAATGTAGAAGAGACAATGTTGATCTCTTTACACCTATTGGAGAATATGTTATGAAAAGGAATGAGTTAGAGCCTCTATCGACCCGCGAGGTTTTGAGATGCGCCCTGCAAAGCGAAAAGATAGCTTCCGAGAATTATAGCGCCATTGGCGAAATAATGCTTAGCTCCTATAACTTCGGAATCGCCCAGCTCTTTTTTGAAGCGGCGAACGTGGAGAAAGGGCATTTTCGCCGGCTTCAAAAGGCCCTCAAACGGTTATACGGCATTGTCATAACCGATTCGACACCTCTCCCCTTCAGTGTAAAGTGTGCCCCGGGCAGCGGCGATAACGCCTGCCTTGTGGATATCCAGACCGGTATGGGGGAGGAGGAGGCCATCCGCTACATGGAAGAGGTGGAGCGGGCCGCTGAGAAGTATTACCTCGAAGCGGTGGATAAAACCGACCGGATGGATATGAAGGTGTTATTCAGGACGCTGGCCAAGGAGGAAGGAAGGCATTGCCGTTCGATCCGCAGAATCGCCCGTAAGGCGGCGAAGCGCGATCCCGCCAAAATCTTCAACCGTGTGGCGCCGGAAACGATGCATTGATCAGTGCGAGCTGAGTAAAAAAAGCCGGTCAATCCCGGCTTTCTTTATTCGATGAGATGAGAATCAAGCTGGCAATATTGCCAGCTTATTGAATTGCAATGCGTTCCGAAGTCAATTATAGCGCAGAGGTGCTATTTCCGTCTCGATTTGCGGGGAGCATGGGGCCGGGGAGCGCGATGAGAACCACCAACTTTCATGACTACTTCCTCCAATTTAATGTTTTAAGCAATGATATGTTTATCGGCGCTTGCTTTAGTGGACTTGATAGGAATTTTCATTAAGCTGACCGATGAGGAAGGCAGACATGGCCGATTGATTCGCAAGATCGCTCACGAGGCGGTTAAGCAACCCCGGCAAAGCCTACGGTAACGTGGCGCTTGGGACGATGCACTGACACGGACAGGCCGGGTAATAAAAGCCGGTTAACCCGGCTTTCTTTTTTCGATGAGAATTAAGCTGGAAAAGTTGCCAGCTTATTGAATTGCTATGCGTTCCGCAGACGGCACTAGCACAAGTGTGCTATTTCCGTCTCGGTCTGCGCGGAGCATGAGGCCGCGGAGCATGACTAGCGCCACCAACTTTCATTGCCGTTTCCTCCAAATTGCAGGTTAATTTCCTATGTATTTCATATCGGCAATTCTTCCAGATGACTAAAGAGAATAATTTGACTAATTTCTGTTGTGGGAATACAAAGGTTTCAGCGGACAAGGGTTAACTCATTCTATTTATGATCATTCCACCGTTACGCTGATGACGCCGAGGATGCGGAGCAACCGTTTAATGGTCTCGTTTTTCCAGGCGGAATATCGCCGTAACGCTTCTTCAGCATAGCCGGGGCCTCCCATCAACAGATGTTGCCCCTGCTCCTCGCCGGAAAGCCTGCCGATTTTCACCCGCAGGGTTCCCTCATCGAACGCCACGAAACCGCAGTTGTAGGAGCCTTCCATTTTGGCTTCATCGCAGATCGTCTCTGTTTCCCGCTGCACCCGCACGCTCCGCAGTTCCATCATCCGCTTACGCGCCTCCTCGCGGTGGCGGTTAACCGGAAAGCCGCGGAGAAATTCGCGGTATTCCGCTTCGGCATCGCGCTTTTTATAAGGTTCGTATTCCAACTCGTCTTTCAACGCCAGCGCTTCGGCAACCCTTTCGCTGGACGCATGGCCGCGCAAAAACTCGGCCCAGGCGATAATGCTGCCGGTCATTTTCACTTCATCGAATATAAGGTCTTCAATCGCCGCCTCCGCGGCCCGGACCATTGGGTGATCCGGAAAATCCTCAATGAAGTGCGTATAGTCCTCAATACTGTTCTGGTGCGCGACCGAGAGGAAGAGAAGGTCGTCCATCCTCCGCGCCGCCTCGGCGGTGTAAGGATTTTCCGGGTAATTAACGATGAAGACGGCGTAATCCCGCATGGTGTTTTTCTCCAGGTACCGGCGGTACCGGATATAAGCGACAGTTTCCAATGCGCGGGCCGCGAAGCGGTTGCCGGGGCTCTCCTTGATATATTTATCCAAAAGGCTTTCTTTACCGGTTGCCAGCGCTTTTTTTCTGGTACTTTCAAAAATAATTTCACCCGGCTCAAGTGGTTCGGGGAGCTGCGTGGTGTCCGGTGCCTGAAGTTCGGCGGAAGGTTCCCCCGCATCGGCGGCCGGCATGGGTGCGGGTTCGTCCGCCTTCGCGGCGGCGTAAAAAAGGAATATGACGGCAAGCGCCGCCATGGCGGTCCGCCGGAAGAAGGCGGGCGCGGGTTGCATAAGTGTCTGGCTTTTCATACCGTGTCCGGCACAAACTCCCGCCACGCCCGATGCTCTGTCATCACACGGCTGATTATAGTGAACCCTCCCGTTTTTTACCACCGTACCCTGTGTGGCGGCCGAATGCTGGTATACCGCTTTCTTTGCGCTTCCCTTTTTCCCCGGCGCAAATTAAAGTATCCGCTATGGTTAAAACAGTTGCGGTGGCCGGCGCTTCCGGCTACACAGGCATTGAGGCGCTGAAAATTCTCGCCCGGCATCCCGGCGTGAAACTTCTTGCCGCCTCCGCCCAGACGTATGCGGGGAAACCGCTTGCGTTGCTCATGGGGGCGGGAGCGCCCGATATGAAATTTTGCGCCGCCGATGCGCCGGAAATTGACGCGGCTGAGGTAATTTTTTCCTGCCTGCCGCATGGATCCGGCGCGGAGAACATCGTAAAGTGGCGGCAACAGGGAAAAGTGGTGTTCGATCTCTCGGCCGATTTCCGTCTGAAGGATCCGGCGCTTTACGATAAGTGGTACGGCCACGCGCACGCGGCCCCCGATCTGCTCAAGACCGCGGTGTACGGCCTGCCCGAGGCGCGGCGGGATGCCATAAAAAACGCCGATCTTATCGCCTGTCCCGGCTGTTTTGTCACCGCCACATTGCTGGGACTGCTCCCCGTGGTGCGGGCCGGGTGGGTAAAGCCAACCATATTTGTGAGCGCCGTTTCCGGCACAAGCGGCGCGGGGCGCAAGAGCGAGGCCGCGTACTCCTTCTGCGAAGTGAACGAAAACCTCTACGTCTACGGCGCGCCAATACACCGGCATACGCCTGAGATGGAGCAGGAGCTTTCCCTCGCCGCCGGCAAGGAGATGCATGTCTCTTTCGTGCCGCACCTCGGCCCCTTCAACCGGGGGATACATGCTACACTCTTTGCCGAGCCGGCCATCCCGCTCAGCCAGGCCGAGATGACAAAGTATTACGAGGATTTTTATTTCGCCTCGCCGTTTGTAACCGTTACCGCTGAAAACCCGCAACTGAAAAACGTGCGGGGAACCAACCACTGCCACATCAGGCCGCTGCTGGACGAGCGGACCGGCAAGCTGCTGGTGTTCAGCGTCCTTGACAATCTAATCAAGGGGGCGGCTGGCCAGGCGGTGCAGTGCTTCAATATACGGTTCGGCTTGGCTGAAACCGACGGTCTCCCCATGCCTCCCGTCTAACACGGCTCACCGCGCATGGCGCGAACCGTGCATCGATCCCCCGCGCCGCCTTCTTACGCCCTTTCGCTTCAAGCCCTACTTGGCGTATTTGCAGTTACAGAGCTGCCGCAGGTGTTTCACCAGTCCGCGGATATCCTCTTTTTGCAGTATCGTGTTGTGGGAGGGCATCGCTGAATTAAAACCGGTCGCTTCGCCGCCTTCGCTGATTGTTTTGAACAGCTGTTCATCGGTGCGTTTGCTCATGTATGCGCCGTCGGTGTGGTTGCGGGGCGGAACCTCCAGCGTTTCGGCCAGTTGTCCTTTGCCGTCGCCTTCCCTGCCGTGACACATGGAGCAGTAAAGCTGGTAATTGTTTGCCGCATTGCCCAGCTCATCCTCAACCGCCAGCGCGGGGCTGGCTGCAAATGCCGAGATAGCAAGCGTGAATATGCCGAGCGATGCCAAAAACCCTTTCTTCATAATACTTCGTCTCCTCCCTGCTTATTTTTTCCTGTAAACGTTTAGCCCAATCTTTTCATTTCGGTCCGGGATCGAAATGTTCCCTTCCGTCGAAGCGATGATGATGGTCTTGCCCGACGAGGAGGGGCCGAATTCCTTGGTCAGATCCACCTTTATGGTGAGAATGTTGCCTTGAACGGCCATTTCAACGTTTTTCATGTTTTCTTCCCCTTTTGTCTGAAGCAATTATAAATAGTGATACAAGCTGTTATCTTAACGCATCTTGTTGTATCGTGAAAATACTTCACCTGCGGAATTTACGAAATTTGCCGCAGCCAGCGGTATGCCGCCCC
>JAHFEJ010000130.1 GCA_023248535.1 Nitrospinales bacterium
ACCCATCGGATAATCATGACAGATTCCGAAGACAAGAAAAATGCCTTATCCCCTTGCTAATAAAGGCTCTGGAGCCGCTTCACCCCACCTTTTTACCCACTCGATAAGGAGAAGACCCTTCTTAATTCTTGTCATCCCGGCCTTGAGCAATGAGCGGCGGAATGAACATGCGGCGGCGAAGCCTGCGAAGCCAGCCGCACACAAACCGCCGCGAAAGTACCCTTCAAGGGTGCGGGATCCAGAAATATTATCAAGGCTCTCCTTTTCTTGGTGGGTACATGCTCTCAGCATGTACATCGGCCCCATAGGGCCGACATCTTGCCGCTCGCGCGCCAATGGTCGACAGGAGTGTCGACCCTACCTACCGAGTAGATGCATTCCTGTCGCACAATCGGCCCGGCGGGCCGTCCCTCTTCCGGTGCTTCCCCCGGTAGCGGCGTCACTCCTGACGCCGACTTCCCCTTTCCCGGTGGGACCCAATTCATTGGGAACGTTGCCGCGCCAGCGGCAATGCTTCATGTCCCTTGCGGGCCAACAACAGGTTAAACCCTGTTGTACCGACGCAATAGCTTCCCTTAGCCGAAGATTTGGGAGGGCCGATTTCCTTGACGCATAACGCATAGCGTTATATAGCCTATACTATCAATGGCGGGTATGCTTTGTGTGGCGCGATGGCAACGCCTATGATGTCGCGGTTTGTGATTACCACTAACCGCCGGAATTGACGTACGGAGAAAAAAACGATGGGTAAAAAGGTCATGCCGGTGGTAACGCCCGGCGAGTTGCTGCATTCGGAGTTCATGCAGCCGTTAAGGATAAGCCAGAACGCGCTGGCGCGCGCCATGAAGGTGCCGCCGCGGCGCATCAACGAGATCATACATGGCAAACGGGCCATCACCGCCGATACCGCGCTGCGTCTGGGCCGCGTTCTGGGGACGAGCGCCGAAATGTGGATGAACCTGCAAAACCACTACGAAATGGAGATCGCAATGGAAAAGGCGGGTGGCATCATCAACATTTTAAAACCGCTGCCAAAAACCGCTTAACACCCCTGCTGCTTGGTAAGAGGCTTGCCCGGTTGGTCATCGCCAAAAAAGTTTATAAGTCAAGCCATATCCTGTTCTTTGTAAGCTACTAATATCCCAGCATAAAACACGACATGTCAGGCGGCATACCGGACATCTTTCGCGCGAAAGTACGAACGCACCCGTTTGGGTCTGCGTTGGATTGAACGCATAACGGAAATCGTCGTTGCAACAAGCCCATCCTTTGTTGAAGGGCGGGGTTTATTCTTTATCTGCTGCTTGAGGTCGTTATTGAGATATTCCTCCGGATTGCACTCTGGCGCATAGGCAGGGAGGTAAAACAACTCAATCCGCTTACGGCTTTGGGGACGATCAAGCCATTGGCGCACCACTTTGGCATGGTGTACCCTCAGATTGTCCACAATCAGGAACACCTTTCCCGATGAACTCCTGATAAGACGTTTGAGGAAATCAAGAAAGAGAGACGCATTTAAAGCCCCGGCATACGTCCTGAAACGCATCAAGCCGCGGTTATTGACGGCGACGATGATGCTCGTGGATACCTTCACCGCCGTCCGCCGAACAACTGGGGTTTTACCTTGTGGCGCCCATGAGCGTCCCACTTGATCCTGGTTTGACAGGCCCGTCTCGTCCCCCCACCAGATAGCGGCTTTTTCCCGGCGTGACCGAGCAGCGATGGCGGGATACTCCTGCTCCAGCCACGCCTGAATTCGCGCGGGACATCGTTGCGTTGCCCGTGTCAGCGGTTTTTGTGGCGTATACCCCCACTTGGACAGATACAGGTGCATCGTCGAAAGTCCAAGCTCTTTCCCCAGCCGCCGCCGGATCAGTTCCCGCACCGCCTGCGCTGTCCACAACGCAAAGGGCAATTTCAACTGGTCAGGACATTTATCGCGCACCCAATCCTGAATTTTCTGCGCATCGGCCATGGTTAAAATCCCCGCGCCACGCCGGTGTCTATTGCGCCGATGATCTTCAAGCCCTTGTTCGCCCAGCGCATCATGGCGTTTCGCCCATGTATTTACCGTCTGACGCGATACTCCCAGCGCACGCGCCGTTTCGCTTTGGCTTAGCTTGAGGTCGCGCAGCATGACAATGGCGCGGCGGCGAACCTCGCCTTGCGCCCCTTTGCCTATCTTGCGAAAGTCTTTCAGCTTCATGGACGAAAAATACATCCACGGACTCATAATGTCAAGTATTATATTGGGATATTAGTAATAAGGATAAAATGCTCATTATGGAAAAACTAAGAGAACTTATGACGCTACTGGATGTTAGTGAGGATGATGCTATTAAGTCTATATTGAATCTAGTTTCTCCACCTCCTCCTCCTGCTACTAGACAGAATTGGTGTAGGCTTTCGACCTTTGGAAATAGCGCACCTTCAAGCAAAGAATTATGGGCAAAACTAGTTGAAGCTGATTTCAAATGTCAGAAATGCTCAAGCCAAATGAGACTTTCTTTCAATCATATTGATGGGAATGCAAAGAATCATGCTTTGACAAATCTTGAAGTGATTTGTTTTGCCTGCAATAGAGCGGCCTCAAAGAAGGGGACGACTGACGAGAATCATCACTATAAATTAGTGATGGCCGCTATAAAATTATGGAAGGAAAATAATAAGTTTCCTGACTTTGAGCTGATAAGGCTCACGGCTGGCGTCAAGCAAGTTGGAGGAGCGACATACTTGCTAAAATATATTCAGAACAGGTTAACCAAAAATAATCCAGAAAGTTGAGATGGAAGATTATTTAACCAGGAATAACCCCGCAGCAAATTTTATACATTGGTTAGAGGATTTTCATTTAAATGACCTTTAAGAGCCGGCAGTGATGCCGCTACGCGGCAAATGATTCCTATTGTCACCGATGAAATGACTTGCCAGCAGGGGAAATATAAAAGAAGGCCATATGAAGAAAAACAAACGCGAATATCTCGAATTAAATGAATTTGAAAGAGAAATGTTCGCAAAGGATTTCATTAAAACATCCTTTGATGCTTTTGACATCCTGCGGGTTAAGGATGGCGGGTTGTCAGAAATGAGATTAAGAAAGGGTTCATCCAAGAAACTATTGATTCCTGCACTGATAATGTCCTATACTGCCCCCAAGGGGGTAACATATGCGGCCTTTGGGAAATCCTGGAGAATTGGAACGGCGTCGTCTCGAAGCGGTTAAGTTGTTACGGAGT
>JAHFEJ010000012.1 GCA_023248535.1 Nitrospinales bacterium
TTTCTCGATACATGCCCCATTTTCCACGCTCCTTTCGGTTACATGGAATATGAGGCAACGAAGCATTTTCCGTAAAATCAGACCAATCCTTCGGTTACATTTAATATGAGGCAATTCGCCTCTTGCGTCGGTGCCATCCGGCTTTAATACCTCGTGGTGCAGATGATGGCCTCCATTCGCCCCTTCATGATGGCCTGTGTTGCCAACCTCGCCAATTTTGCCTCCCGCTTTAACATCGGCCCCATGCTTGATCGGCGTCTTATCTTTCATGTGGGCATACATGGAGTAGACCTTGTTCCCAAGCCGGTCGGAATGCTCAAGGATCACCGTATTGCCATATCCGCTGTCGTTATTGCCCGGTTTTTTGTCCGGGTTTTTTCCGAAGTTCCGGCCGGAATAAATCACTTTTCCATCCGCGCTGGCGCGAATGTCCGTCCCTTCAGGGGCGGCATAATCAACGCCATCATGTTTCTCGCCATTTTTTCGTTCAACGGCAAATCCGTCGGTTTGGGTATATTCGGGGCCGGGATAATAGTATCTTCTCATAATTCCTCCAAGGCGGGTTTACGGGCTGGGCGGGGTTATTGGGCGGGGGTTTTGGTTTTTCGCTTCATAGAAATGACTTTGTCTTTCGCAATACCATTAGGGCCCGCGATGCGGTTAAAAAGAATGGCATCCTGCTCCTTCCAATAATACGGAGCGAAATCATACGTCCCTTTGGTGACGCGCCGAAGGATCTTTCCGTCGAGGGTGGCGAGGAATATCCCGTTGTACTCTTCGGGGAACAGGTCCCCGTCCATCATGTTTAAAGTCACCATGGTGAAGATGATCGTATTATCCGGACCAAAACTGAATCCGGCGAACACATCCCCCACGCGCTTTGCGATAATCTTGATGTCCTTTCCACCCTTGGGGATCGCCGCCGGATCGAGTGAAAAGAGATATTTGCATGAATAAATATCATAGCCTTCCGGAATGCCCCCTTGGATATAGATTCTTCCCGTTTCAGGATGCACCATCATTTCCGTTGCACTAAACTTCGGCAGGTCGAATTTCAGCCAGAAAGTCTCAAGCTTTTTGGTTTGAACGTCGTAGATAAAAAGCCCATGACGTTTAGCGGCGGGATTGGCGAACATTTTCGAATAAATATAGACCTTGCGGCTATCGGGGGACCATACAAGATAGCCGTTATTGAACGCAATATCCCTGAGCAGCGGAATGGTTTTCAGCTTCCAATCGCCCCCCAGCATGATCTCCTCGTCCGTATACCAGGCTAGGTAATGGCCGTCTGGAGAAAGAATCTCCGGGATATATCCGGGCCATTTTCCCCACTGCCATGAATGCACTTTCCGCATTGTCCGCGTGTCAAATACTTCAAGCAAACTCCCTTCTTCCCTGTGTCTAATAAACAGATACCGGGAGTCAGGGGTGCAGCCTCTAAAGTCGAAATGTTCATCATCCGGAATGGGCGTTTCCCGCACAGCATTTGTTTCCACATCGCGCACGCTGATCCTACTGTGGGTGACTATTTGTCCGTCATCGTCAAAGAAAGCCCCCCACCCCTCGTACAACAAATTCTTTCCACAGGAGGCGCTGTTGTCTTCGGAGACACGGGACTCTTCCCAGCCACCATCCATCGGAACCTTTTCCGGGTCAAAGGGATGTGGCAGGGCACGGCCGGCAAAGGCAGGAGTTGAGAGGGCGAAACATACAAGCATCGCGCCAATGCGCCAAACACCATAACATTTAGCATCCATGGTAGTGACATATATACCGAAATAAAAGCGAAAAGTCAATGCCTGTCAGAAAAAGGTAGTGTCTCAGTTTGGGATCGATTCGGCCACCTTCGGCGGCCTCACGATGACAACTTCTTGTCATTGTGAGCGAAGCGAATCAATCGCTTTCTTAATGGCAAACGCTGTTTTTCAAACTGAGACACTGCCCGGGAAAACGGGATGACAGCAGGGGAGGGGGCTACTTTTTTTCGCCCATCACTTTCACCAGCTTGTTGATCTGGCGCATCATCGTTTGATAGCGGAATTCCACGCGGCGCTGGTCTTCGATCAATCCCGCCACGCTCTTGCGCAATTCGCCTATCAGGGTGGCGGTCTCTTCGTCGCCGCTGGCGCGCAGCTTTTCGGCCAGCTTGCCCAGCTCTTCCACATGCCGCTTGCCCCCCTCGATGCCGTGCGCCTCCAGCGACGCCTCCGCCTTAACCTGCTCGGCGCTGGCGGCCCCCTGATAATGCTGCTCGGTCTGCACCTTGAGCGGCGCGGCGTCGGCCCGCTCCACTTTTTTGGGGGCTATCGGCGCGGCGGCGGCAGCGGCGGCTCCGGCCTGGCCCCCAAGCTTTGCCTGCAACGCCTTCATCACCTCGCGCGAAATCAGCTTGAACGTCTCCAACACCCCGTCGCCCCGGAAAGCGACCGCCTTGTTCGTGGGCACCTTGCGCGGATTGACTTTTTCCTCCAGCGTTTCAAACGGGGCCAATTCGGGCAGATCCGTCTTGTTCCACTGGATCACCAGCGGGATGGTATTGATGTCCAGCCCGTTTTCCTTGAGATTTTCGGCCAGATTCTGATAACTGTCGATATTCGCCTGCAACTGCGCCGCCTGCGAATCGGCGACGAACACCACGCCATCGGCCCCTTTCAGCACCAGCTTGCGGGTGTTGTTGTAGTAAGTCTGGCCCGGCACGGTGAACAGCTGCAACTTGGTGCGGAAGCCGCCGATGGTGCCGAGATCCACCGGCAACAGGTCGAAGAACAGCGTCCGGTCGGTATCGGTCGCCAGCGAGACCATTTTGCCGCGCGTCGCCGGGTTCATCTTTTTGTGAAGTTCTTCCAGATTGGTGGTCTTGCCGCAAAGGCCGGGGCCGTAATACACGATCTTCGCCGTCACTTCGCGGGCGGCGTAATTGAACGAAACCATTATTTCTGCGCCGCCTTGAGCGTGTTGTTGATCGTCACCAGCCGGGTGGCCGCATCGCGGTATGTTTTGTCGGTCTTGTAGACCGCTCCCAGGAAATTAAAAGCCTCTTTGAGCATCCCCATCTCTTGCAATGTTACACCAATTTCATAGCGGAAACCCATGACCTGCACCGGGTCCTGCGTGGATTGCGCGCCGGCCTTGAACCGCTCGATGGCCTCTTTATGCTTCTTCAGGTGGCGCAAGCAGACCCCGGCCATGCTCAGCGCCTCCACGCGGTAATTGGGATCGCTGGCCGCGCGTTCAAATTCCGCCAGCGCCTGTTCGTGCAGCCCCATGTCCATGTAGCTCACCCCGAGGTTGTATATCGTCTCGCCGTCGTTCTCGCCCAGATGTTCGTGCACCTTTTCGGAAAAATCGGCGAACATCTTCTTGAAGCTGTCGGTATCCATATCCTCCGGCGTGGCTGAAGAGGCGGCGGCGGGCGCATGGCTGGCCGCGGGCGCCGCCGCCTGCCCGTAGAACTGCTCCTCCTGCATCTCCTCCTCCACCACCGGGTTGAAAACCCCCTTGGCGCTGTTGACGATGAACTCGGTATTGGTATCCTTGGTGAAATAGCTGGAGAGCTTGAGCTTGCGCAGCTTCACCTCCAGCGACACGTCGATCTTTTCGGCATACACGAAAATCTCCACCCCCTTGAGGGCGGGATTGCCTTTCAACTCTTCAAGGAAATGCATGGGATTGGCGTTCTTCGCGTCGATATCGGTGACGATGATGCCCGGCTTGGCGGCCACGATCGCCGCTGCATCCGGGCCGCCGGTGACAACTTCGTATCCCGCTTTCTGATACAGCCCGGCAAGCCCCACCTGTTTGGTGAAGCCGTCGTCCACGATATAAATTTTTCCCATTATCCCGCTTATTCTTCGTTTGGCGTTTTTCTGCGGACATTCCTAATCGCACATTTTATCTTAACCGGCTCCCCCCCCGGTAATGCTATTTACCGGCTTCCGGCGATCCCGCCGGAGTAATTCCCCGGCCGGTAGTGTCTCAGTTTGAAAATATTACCTCCCCTTAGCCGTGGGCGATAAGGGGAGGTCGCGGCGCGCATTTTTGCGCGGCGCGGGTGGGGTTGTTCAAATGAATGTTTTCAGGTTGTTAGAGAAAACACATTTGGGAAAACAACCTCCCCTGGATCCCCTCCTGCCCACTGCGGTGGATTCCGGCCCGGTTTGGATATTTTCTTTCCGGGCCTCCGGCAAAGGAGGGGATGTTTTTTTGAAAATTTCAAAATGAGACACTACCCCCCGGCCGTTCGCGGGGCGCGGGAAGAAAAAACCGGCTAGAATACAAAGGGGACGGGCTACGGGCCGTACCGCAAAGGAGATACCGCATGACCCCGAAAAAAGGGATTTTTCACGGATTCGGGCGCAACGTCTATGCCGCCGGGTTCGTCAGCCTGTTCATGGACATCAGTTCCGAGATGGTCTATTCGCTGGTGCCGCTCTTCCTGGCCAACACGCTTGGCGTGAACAAATCCATCATAGGCTTCATCGAGGGGGTGGCCGAAAGCACCGCCAGCGTGCTGCGCGCGTTTTCCGGCTACCTCTCCGACCGGATGGGCACCCGCAAGTGGGTGATGGCGGCGGGATACGGCATCTCGGTGCTGTCGCGCCCGCTGATCGCTATGGGGAACAACTGGGGCGAGGTGATGGTTTACCGCTTCACCGACCGGTTCGGCAAGGGGATCCGCTCCGCCCCGCGCGACGCCATCATCGCCGAATCGACGCACCGCGATTCGTTCGCGCGCGCCTTCAACTTCCACCGCGCGATGGACACCTTCGGCGCGGTGCTGGGGCCGCTGTTCGCCTTCATGCTCCTCGCGGCGTATCAGGACAATTACCGGCTTGTCTTCTGGCTGTCGATCATCCCCGGCATTTTCGCCGTGGCCCTCATCATCATCTTCATCCAGGATGTGCCGGTTGCGGCCCATCAGCGCGACCGCAAGGCCGGGTTGTCGCTGAAAAACTTCGACTGGAAGTTCCGCCTCTTCCTCATCATCGCCACGCTTTTCGCGCTGGGGAACGTCAGCGACTTTTTCCTGATCCTCCGGGCACAGGATGTCGGCATTCCCGTCGTCACCATTCCGGTGGTCTACCTCTTTTTCAACCTGATCTATTCGCTCTTCGCCATTCCCGCCGGCATTTTGGCGGACAGCTACGGCAAGCGGCGGTTGATCCTCGCGGGTATGATACTCTTCGCCTTGCTCTTTCTCGGCTTTGCGCAGGCCCAAACCCCGCGCGCCATCTGGTTCCTCTTCGCCCTGTACGGCATCTTCATGGGGCTGACCGAGGGGATACAAAAAGCGTACCTCGCCACCATCATCCCGGCGGAATACAAGGCGACCGCCTACGGCATTTTCAACGCGGCGGTCGGCATGGCGATGCTGCCCAGCGGCATCATCGCCGGATGGCTGTGGGACAACTATTCCCCGGCGGCAACCTTCTATTTCGGCGCGGTCACCGCCACGCTTTCGGCGTTCGCCTTCGCCGTCTACATCGGCTGGGTGAACCGCGAAAAGGCGCTGCGCCAACACCGTCCCGGCACGGTACAACTGTGAGACTGGCGGCCGCAACCGAACAAATATGGCAAAATTAGCACAAAATTACATCAATGAAATAAATGAGTTACACCTTGTTTGCCATTTAAGCTCATTATGATAAGATTAGATTGAAAAATAGGACTGAAACATGAAATACAAAGATATTTTAGCACCCTATAATGCTTGGTGGGATGAAGGGGAAAAAGCCTTCATTCATTTACCTACATTTCATAGGCCTGTATTCAATGAAATCTATTCTGGAATAAAAAACCTTCGGCAGGCCATGTCCATCACAGGTCCGCGGCGAGTTGGTAAAAGTACATTATTAAAACAGGCCATTCACAGTCTCATACAAGATGGGGTTGCTCCATCAGACATCATTTATTATTCAATGGACGACCCGGCTTTACTCCGGCCAGAGATTAATCACGAAACTTTTTTCGATTCCATGATGACAGATGCCAGAAAAACCGCGGGCAAAATCATTTATTTTTTCATCGACGAAATCCAACGCTTCGAAGGATGGGAACTCTTCATAAAAAAATACTACGACTTGGATTACAACGTTCGATTTATCATTTCGGGTTCCGCCTCTTCACCGATTTTTAAAAAAAGCAGGGAAAGCTTGCTGGGACGCATAAAAGACTTTCACATCCTGCCCTTTTCCTTCAGGGAATATTTACTATTTCGGAAACATGGCGATCAGGCAGCCACCGAAGAAATACGTGGGCTTTACGAATGCGGCCAGCAAATGGTCGGGATGCACACTTCACATCCTTTGCATGCTGACTTGCGGTCCGTAAACGTTCAGCACCCTTCAGTTGAGCTTCGCCCCGAAATCGAACTGCATTTTAAACATTATTTGATTGAGGGGGGGTTCCCGGAAGTTTGGTCATTGCCTGACTGGGAAACCAAGCAATCCTATCTTTATGATAACCAGGTTAAAAAAGTCATTTTGGAGGACTTGGTTTTAGCGGTTGAAATAAGGAAGCCGGAAAATCTGAAGAAATTCTACATTTCCCTACTTGAAAAACCAGGCCAGGAAATCAATTTTAAAGCGCTCTCAAAGGAAATCGGCGTCAATGAAGCCACTATTCAAAAATATTTCCCCCTTCTTGAAATGACTGATTTATTACGCCATGTGGAGAAATTCTCCAAAAGCCTTCATAGGGTGCGCAAAGGGAATGTAAAGTGTTACCTTGTTGACCTTGCTCTGCGAAATGCCATAATGCGGGTAAATAGCGAAACGCTTATTGATCCGGATATCATGGGATTTTATGCGGAGAACCTTGTCTTTAATGCCTTGAAAAAATGGCAGGGAACGATGGGAATATCCTACTTCCGTGAAAAAAATTCCGAGATAGATTTTATAGTCCATATGGGGTCAAAAAAATTCCTTCCTGTCGAAGTGAAATACCGCAATAAAATCCTGCCAAAAGATTTGAACGCCATCGCCAATTTTGTTAAGCGGAACAAGTTTTTCGGAATGGTTGTTACAAAGCAGTGGGAAGATGTGGGTTGGCATGGAAATTTCTTCTATTTACCCTTGCCACACTTTCTCCTCTTATTTGATTAGTGAATGTTTGCGGGATTAAGAACACTCCCGTCAACGGCTCGGGAATATCCGTTGGGCGAAAAGGCGCTGAGCCAACGCCGTCCCGGCACGGTACAATAGCCGCGATATGGAACTGACATTCACCGGCATTTGGGGGCAGGAGAGGGCGCTGGACGTGCTGGCCCAGAGCCTGCGGCGCGGCGCCGTGGCCAGCGCCTACCTCTTCGCCGGTCCGCGCGGCACGGGCAAGACAACCGCCGCGCTCGCCTTCGCCAAGGCGCTGCTCTGCACCGGCGCCGATGCCGTGCCGTGCGGCGTCTGCCGCCCCTGCAAGATGTATGAGGCCAAATCCCACCCCGATTCGGTGCATGTACATGTGAAGGATTCGCTGGTGCATTTGATCCCCGATTTCACGGAAGAGGTACCGGAACTGAGGGGAAAGCCGCCCGTAAAAACGTTGCGGGTAGACGAAATGCGGAAGATCATCTCCGCCCTTTCCATGAAATCGTACATGGGGGGGCGCAAGGTCTGCGTCATTGAAGAAGCCGATTCGATCATGCGGAAGGAAACCGCCAACGCGTTCCTCAAAACCCTGGAGGAACCGCCGGGGGACACCGTCATCATCCTCATCTCATCCAATCCGGCGGGGCTGTTGCCCACCATCGTCTCGCGCTGCCGCCAGATCCGTTTTGTGCCGATGCCCCCCGAAAAGCTCGCCCAGCTGCTGGAGGAAACGCTGGGCACGCTGCCGAACGAGGCGCTGCGCCTGGCCCGGCTTGCCGAGGGGTGCCCCGGCACGGCGCGCGGCGGGGGGATGGAGAAAATGAAAGAGATAGACGCCGCGGCGCGTGAGCTGACGGCGATGCTGCCGGACCTCGCCCCGGAGGCGATAATCCGCTTCGCCGAGAGATGGAAGGACCGCCGGATCGACATCCCGGCCCTGCTTGAACGGATGCTCGAAACCCTGCGAATTGCGCAACATAGCGCTTTAAGCGTGTCATCGGACGCAAACAATGATATTGTAAGGACTTATAACGGCATCCCGGATGAACGGGTGATGGACGGCTTTGACGCTATTTTGGCGGCGCGGCCCCTATTGGTCTTTAACCCGAATGTGCAGTTGTATCTGGAAGCCTTGCTTTTTAATGTGCAATCGATAATTAAATATGGATACCCGCTTGGAAACACAACTGATTGAAAACGACTTCACCATCGGCGTAACCTTCCGCCACAGCGCCCGCGCCGCCGAGTTCCGTTGCAACCACCTTGACCTGCGGGTCGGCGACGCCTGCGTGGTGGACACCGAACGGGGCCCCTGCATCGGCACCGTAAACCGCTCCCGCATCAAGGCGGAAGGACGCCGTTGCCACAAGCAGTTGCGCAACGTGCTGCGCAAAGCCACCCCGCGCGATATCGAGGTGGATAAGCGCAATGTCGAAAAAGAAAAAGGGATTTACCGCGGCGCCCGCCAGAAGATACAGGAATACCGGCTCCGGATGAAGCTCTCGCAGGTGGAAGTGACCTTCGATGAACGGCGGGCCATCATCTATTTCACCTCCGAAGACCGGGTGGACTTCCGCGAAATGGTGAAACAGCTCGCCGCCGAATGCAACGTCCGCATCGAGATGCGGCAGGTCGGCGTGCGTGACGAGGCCAAGCAGCTTGGCGGCAACGGCATCTGCGGCGTCAAACTCTGCTGCAGCTCGTTCCTGCAGGATTTCGCGCCGGTGTCCATCAAGATGGCCAAGGACCAGAACCTGTCCCTCAATCCGGTAAAAATCTCCGGCGTCTGCGGCAGGCTTATGTGCTGCCTCACCTACGAGCAGGATTTTTATAAAGAGATGCAAAAGATCGTCCCCCGCACCGGCAAAACGGTCATTACCCCCGAGGGACGGGGCAAGGTACTGGTCGCGGACTTTTTACGGCAACGCGTCACCGTGATGGTGGAAGGGGAGAAGGGGATCATGGTTTTTGAGGCGGCGCAGGTGCAGCTTGCTTTTCCGCCACAGCAACAGCAGCAGGGGAAAAGGCCGGGCGGCCAGCAGGATGGCAAACGGCGCGACCGCGACAACCGGGACAGGGACCGCGGACCACGCCCGCCGCGCGAGCAGCAGCAACAGACGCGCCCCCCGGCGGCGGAAAAAGACCTCCCCCCCGAGCAGCTCATCAAAGAGTTGGAAGCGGACGGCGAAAACGGCGGCAACGGTTCCAATGGGGAACCGGCATAGCGTCGCCCCCTTACCGCGCCCTACGGAACTGGCGAAGAACGAAAAACCACAGAGACACGGAGCCACAGAAAATTCTGTCCTCCATAACCAAAACCTGACCGGCATATTTTAAGAATGAAATTAGAAAATTTGTTTTGTTACTCCGTGCCTCTGGGCCTCTGTGGTTATATTTCTCCACGGGAACTCGGGAAAATCCCGCAACATCTTGGCGGAAAACAATGAAACGGTTTTACATAACCACCCCCATCTATTACGTGAATGACGTGCCGCACCTCGGCCACGCGTACACCACCGTGGCGGCGGACGTGCTGGCCCGTTACCACGACCCCCAGAGGGATAAGAAGGACAAGAATGACCGTGAGGTTTTTTTCCTCACCGGCACCGACGAGCACGGCCAAAAGGCCGAGCAGGCCGCGAAAAAAACCGGCGAACCAATACAGGAGTATGTGGACAGGCATGCCAAGGTCTTTCAAGACCTTTGGCCCAAACTGAATATCACCAACGACGATTTCATCCGCACCACCGAGCCGCGCCACACAGCCAAAGTGCAGCTCGCCCTGCAAACGCTGAAAGACAAGAGGCTTATCTACGCCGCCGATTATGAAGGGTGGTACTGCGTCCCCGACGAACGCTTCTGGACGGAAAAAGACCTGAAAGAAGGCAACTGCCCCGACTGCGGGCGTAAGGTGGATCAGATACGCGAGAAAAACTATTTCTTCAGGATGAGCGATTACCAGAAACGGCTGATGGAGCACATCATCCAAAACCCCGATTTCATCCAGCCGCCATCGCGGCGCAACGAAGTGCTTGGCTTTCTCCAAAAGCCGCTGGGCGACCTTTGCATTAGCCGCCCCAAATCGCGCCTGCCGTGGGGGATAGAGCTGCCGTTCGACCATGAATACGTCGCCTACGTCTGGTTCGACGCGTTGGTCAATTATATTTCCGTGCTGGATTATCCCGATGGCAAAAACTTTAAAACTTATTGGCCGGCCAGCGTCCATCTCATCGGCAAAGACATTCTCACCACCCACGCCGTCTACTGGAGCGCCATGCTGATGGCGCTGGAACTGCCGCTACCGGAAAAAATTTTCGCCCACGGCTGGTGGACGGTTGACGGGAAAAAGATGAGCAAATCGCTCGGCAACGTGGTGGCCCCCGGCGCGGCCGCGGAAGCGGTGGGGGCGGATCAGTTCCGCTATTTCCTAATGCGCGAAGTGCCGTTCGGCCTGGACGGCGATTTCTCGGCCGCCGCGCTGGTGAGCCGCATCAACGTCGACCTCGCCAACAACATCGGCAACCTCGCCTCGCGCGTTCTTTCGATGATAGAAAAATATAGGAATTCCAAAATACCCGCGAAATCAAAAGAAAAAGCAGTTGATTGGATAACATACATAATCAAATATAGAAACGGGATGCAATTAGTAGTTCCTTCTACCCCTTATCATGCATTGGATCACATGATAGCTTTCTGTGACGATACTAACCGTTTCATCGTGGAGAATGCGCCGTGGACGCTGGCAAAAAACGAAGCGGATAAAGAAAAACTTGATGACGTGCTTTACACGGCCGCCGAGTCGGTGCGCATCATCGGCGTGATGTTCGCCCCGTTCATGCCGGATGCGGCGGAACGGCTGGCAAAAAAACTGGGTTTAGCCAATATTGGCACCCTTGATTGGGGCGAACTGGAACCGGGAACCGCCGTCAGCGCGGGCGAACCGCTTTTCCCCCGTATAGACGAAAACAAAGCCAAGGAGATAGAAGCCATGCTCACCCCCAAAACCGGCGAACCGGCGGCGGCCCCCGCCGCGCCCGCCACGCCGCTTGCCCCGCAGATAACCATCGACGATTTCATGAAGGTAGACCTGCGCACCGCCAGGGTGCTGCACGCCGAGCCGGTTCCCAAAAGCAATAAACTGCTCAAGCTCAAAGTCGATCTCGGTTTCGAGCAGCGGCAGGTGGTGGCCGGCATCGCGCAGCATTACAAGCCGGAGGATATCACCGGCAAGAACGTGGTGATGGTGGCGAACCTGAAGCCCGCCACGCTGATGGGAGTGGAATCGCATGGCATGTTGCTCGCGGCCAACGATGAGGGTAGACTGGTGCTCTGTGGGACCTGGGAAACGGTACAGGGAGGTATTAAAGTAAAATGAGATTTGCAAGCTGCGTATTCGCGTTCATGGTTTTCCTCTCGTCCGCCGCCCGCGCGGAATCGGTGATGGCCAGCAACAAGGAATCGAAGATCCGCAGCGGCCCCGCCACCCACTACACGGTGCTCTGGCGCCCCCGCCTGTACACCCCCTTCGAGGTGCTGGCGAAATACGAAACGTGGTACGCCGTGCGCGACGTGGAAGGCGATGTGGGCTGGATTCACGATTCCGGCGCCAGCAAGGATAACGCCGCCATCGTCACCGCCGATGTCATCAACGTGCACGAATCGGCCGATGCCAACAGCCGCATACTCTACCAGGCCCCGAAGAACTACACCTTTAAAGTTGAAGAATCAAAAGAGGGGTGGCTCAAGGTGCTCGATCCGGACAACGAGACCGGATGGATAGCCGACAAGGGGATTTGGAAGGGCGAAAAGCGCGCCGAAAGCAAAGCGGAGATGAAAGACGATAAAAAGGCCGATAAAAAATCGGAAAAAAAGGGCGAAAAGCAGGCCAAAAAGAAGGCCGGCAAGCACGATAAAAAATCCGGCAAAAAGAAAAGCGATTAAGTAACCGCCGGGGCGGCCAACCGGCGGACGCCGGGTTATTGACTGGCGCATGAATAATGTCCTGGTTATGAAAGCTGCACTTGGTGGCACGGGCACTCCTGCCCGTGACGCGCCCGGCAGGGCGCGCAATACGCATGCGGCCATAAAACGCTTGTGCCTTTGTGGGCACAACGCGGACAAGAGTGTCCGCGCCACCTAGGCATGGGACATTGCTTATGCAGGAGTCAATAAGCGCCACAGGTATGACCCCATTTAAAAAACTGGTTCTCTTTCTCTCGGCTTTCACGCTGGTGCGGCTTCTCGTGGCCGGCTCGTTCGAGCTGGCGCTGGACGACGGTTACTACTGGCTCTGGTCGCAACATCTTTCGTTGAGCTATTTCGACCACCCCCCCATGGTCGCGCTGGTGATGGCGGCCACCACGTTGCTTGGCGAATCGGAAATCTTCGTCCGCCTTGGGGCGGTTGCCGGGGCGGTCATCGCCACCTTCCTGCTCTACCGTCTCACCGCGCGGCTGTACAAAAACGAAGAGGCGGGCTGGCATGCCGCCTGGATGCTGAACCTTTCGCTGATCTTTTGCGCGGGGGCGCTGGAAGTGACCCCCGACACCCCGCTGGTGCCGTTCTACCTTCTGGCGATGATCCTGTTTCACGATGCCGCGCACGCAACCGATGGCGGGTGGGGCAAGTGGCTTGCCGCGGGGGCGGCCATCGGGCTGGCCATGCTGAGCAAATACACGGCGGTTTTTTTCTTTCCGGGGGCGGTCCTGTACCTTCTCCTCTCGCCCGGAAAACGGGGATGGCTCCTGCGGCCCCAACCCTGGGTGGCGGCCGCGGTGGCGGCCCTCGTGTTCACTCCGGTGATCATCTGGAACATGCAGCACGGCTGGATATCCATCTCGTTCCAGGCCAAGCACGGGCTGGAACAGGCGCAGGGAAATCCGTTGGGGCGGTTTCTGGAATACGCGGGATTTCAGATGGCGCTCTATTCCATCGGCATCTTCTTTTTCCTTGTGGCGGCGGCGGCCGATTCCGTAAAAACATCGTTTACCCGTTTCGCGCAGGGCGCGTCCGATGCAGCTATTGACGCAAACCGGTTTCTCTTTTCGTTCTGGATCCCCACCCTTTTATTCTTCACGCTCAACTCGTTCCGCGCGACCGTAGAGGGGAACTGGCCCATACTGGGATTTCTGCCGCTCTTCGCGCTGGCGGGCGGTCTTGCCTCCGGTTGGCTTGAAAATCCGCGCACCCAAAAACCGCTTAAGGCAAGCGCGGCGGCGGCGCTGCTACTGATCGCCTTCTTCCACATACAGATCGTCGATCCCGTGATACCGCACCCCAAACGGTTCGAGATAAGCAGAAGGATATACGGATGGAAAAAACTGGGGAATGAGGTGGACGATGAACGCAAGACCTTATCCGCGAAATTCATCGTTGCCGACCGGCACCAGACCGCCGGGCTTTTGACCTATTACACCGCCCCGCATCTGCCCGCTTACCTGATCGGCGGCTACAACCGGCTGCGGTACACCTTCCTGCCGCCGGTCGACAGCTACACGGGCGGCGACGCGCTGTATGTGGTGGAGGAGGGGCGCGACAACACCGCCGCGATGCAAAAAGTTTTCGAACGGATCGAAATGGCGCGGACGGTGGTCATAGAGAGAAAAGGGGAACTTATCCGCCGATTCGTGATTTACCGGTGTTACAATTACCGCGGCGGATTAAGCGATATCAATTAAGCAAGCCATGCGGCGAAAATAACCGGTCAAAAAGGATAGGGATACGGTGAGGCTGTCAACGATACGGAAGGTGGATTTTTGGCTGGGGGTTCCGCTCTGCCTTGTGCTGGATTTTTTTTCGCTTCTTCTTTCCCCGTTTTTATCCCGGCGGAGAACCATAAAAAATATCCTCCTGATGGAGCTTTCAGAGGCCGGTAGCCTCATCATCGGCTATTCGGCCATCAAGCGGCTGAAGACCGCCCTGCCCGAAGCCAACCTTTACTTCATCATTTTCGAGCGGCACGCCAACGGCCTGAAGCTGCTTGATGTTATCGACCCTGAAAAAATACTCACCATACGCGATTCTTCGATGGGGGCGTTTCTGTGGGACGTGCTGAGGGCGGTCTGGAAGATGAGAATGGCCGGGATCGACTCGGTGATAGACATGGAGCTTTTCTCGCGGGCCTCGTCCATCCTCACCTTCCTCTCCTTCGCCCGGAACCGGGCCGGTTTCTACGCCTACACCAACGAAGGGCTGTACCGGGGGAGGCTGATCCACAACTACAAGGTCGCCTACAACCCGTACAAGCACATGGCGCTTAATTTCATGGCTCTGGTGGAAACGTTTTTGGGAGATGAAAACGGCGTTCCCAACCTGAAACGCCACCTTCCCGAAACGCTCATCACCCCCTTCCAGCTTCCGCCATCCGCCGCGCGGCGCGAAAACGGCGCGGCGCTGATACGGAGCAAGTATCCCCAATTGACGCCGCAACACAAGATCGCCATCATTAATCCCAACGCTGGCGAGTTGCCGATACGGGCGTGGGAAATCGAAAATTTCGCCCAAACCGCAAAGAGGATATTGGACAGCGGGCCGGACCGCCTGGTCGTCATCATGGGGCTGCCCGACGCCATGAACGACGGCCTGTTCATCGAGCGGCACGTTAAGGATCCCCGCTGCATCAACCTGATCGGCGTCACGAAAAGCCTGGGCGATGTGGTGGATATCTGCTGCGTCTCGAAACTGCTTCTCACCAACGACAGCGGCCCCGCGCAATACGCCTCCATCACCCCCGCGCATGTGGTGGTTCTGTTCGGCCCCGAAACGCCGCAATTGTACAGCCCGCTGGGCGCAAACGTGCGGGCCGTCTATTCGGGGGTCTCCTGCTCGCCGTGCGTCACGGCGGCCAACCACCGGAACACCGTCTGCACCGACAACCAGTGCCTGAAGATCATCCCGGTGGAGACGGTGGCGGACATCTGCCTGGAACTGCTTGCCCGGTGACGCCCCCCCGTTAGTACATTTTCAAATTAATTATTTTGTGACTTGGTTTTTTGATATAAAACTGTAGTGGGTAGTCCGTGAACTCGGCACTCTCAAGGTGGTAAGGGGGATGTGTGGCGGAAAGTTTGATTGAACAGCTTCCGAAGATAGTGGCGGAAGGGAAGAAGGAAGTTGAGAGGATTTTGGAGCGGCTTTCAAGCCCCAATAAGCTCACCTTGCAGACGAATGAATATGTGCTTCCGTCGAAGGACAAGTCCGGCCTCTTTCGGGGAGAGGTAAAAGAGCTTAACGAGAAGGAATGGCATAACCGGCTGGTCTATGGCGATAATCTGCTGGTGATGCAAGCCCTCCTTGCCGGAGATGCGGCAACCGGCCTTCCCTCCATGCGCGGCAAGATAGACCTGATTTATATAGACCCGCCTTTTGACAGCAAAGCAGACTATAGGACGACAATCACTCTGCCGGGGATTGCCGTAGAAGCTAAGCCAACCGTTCTGGAACAGTTCGCATATTCGGATACTTGGAAGGACGGGACATTCAGCTATCTGCAAACCATATATTCCCGACTGGTACTGATGCGGGAGCTGTTAAGTGATAACGGTTCAATCTATGTTCACTTGGATTGGCATGTGGGGCACTATGTAAAAATATTGTTGGATGAAATTTTGGGGAAAGAAAATTTCCGAAACGATGTAATTTGGAAAAGTGCGCCCGGACATAGTGATGCTGGCCTAATGGGGATAGCTCATAACAACATTATGCTTTACTCCAAGACATCTAACGCTTTTTGGAAGCAACAATATCAGCCCTATGATGACGATTACTTGGCATCCCATTACCAAAAACAAGAGCCTGACGGTCGTTGCTTTGAAGACCAGGATTTGACCGCCGCTGGCCTACAAGGTGGCGGGTATGAATACGAATGGAAAGGCCACAAAAAAATTTGGCGGTGTCCGATTGAGACAATGCGTCGTTATGAAAACGAAAATCGAATTTATTACACGCGAAATAAATTGGCTAGATATAAACGCTTCCTTGACGAAATGGAAGGTGCTCCTCTGTCAGACATGTGGTTAGATTTGCCTAGAATCAACTCCCAAGCTGAAGAACGAGTTGGTTATGGAACTCAAAAACCCGAAAAACTTCTTGACCGCATCATCCAAGCCTCTTGTCCAGATGGTGGTATCGTAGCCGATTTATTTGCCGGTTCCGGCACAACAGGAGCGGTGGCGGAAAAACTTGGCAGACGTTGGATAATGTCCGACATCGGCAAACCCGCCATTATGATCACGCGCAAACGGATGATAGACCAAGAGAGCAAGCCGTTCATCTACCAGTCCATTGGCGATTACCAGAAAGAGGCTATGGCGGCTGGCCGGATTTTCCGGCGCGTGGGCGATCTCTCAACCGTTGTCTTAAACCTTTACGGCGCGCTCCCTTTTCCCGACGAACAAAACCCCGGCAGGAACTTGGGTTACATTAAAAACAGCCGCACCCTTGTGTTGGTGGATTCTCCTTCAAAATTAACAGGCCATGCCACATTGAAAAGGGCGCAGGAATTGCGTGAAACATTTCTGGGCGGCTGGGAGAAGGTGGTTGTTCTTGGCTGGAACTTCGCTTTCGACATTGCCACCATAATAAAAAATCTGAATGACCCTAACCTTGAAGTGCTGGTTATTCCGCCCGATCTATTGGATAAGCTGAAAACGAAGGCCAGCTACCAAAGCCTTTTGAAAAGCGGGAAAGTCCGCTTCTCCTCCCTGCAATATCTTTCCATCAAGAAGCCGGTGGTAGGCAACTATTCATCGGACATAGATGAAATAACCATAGAGCTTGATAACTACGTTTTGCTTTCCCCCGATGCTTTGCCGCTGGACGAGGCGAATAAGGAAAAGTTGCAGGAGATTATCGCCACCGAGCCGCTGGTGCTTATCGAATATTGGAGCGTTGACCCGGATTATGACGGCGTAACCTTTCGGAGCAAGTGGCAGGACTACCGGGAGAATACGGAAAACGACGGCGACCCGTTCCGCGTGGTGAAATCCGTAAAGATCATGGCCCCAAAGGTAAAGGGCAAGCGGAAGATATGCATCAAAGCCGTGGACGTTTTTGGCTTTGAAAGCGTCGTGGTGGAGGAAATAGCCGGATGAGCGGTAAATCCATAATGCCATCGGAGCGGATTGAGCGTGGCATTTTATTGATACGCGGCGAGAAGGTGATGCTGGACAAAGACCTTGCCACCCTGTACGGCGTTAGCACCAGCAATTTAAATAAAGCTGTAAGCCGCAATATAGAAAGATTTCCGGCCGATTTTATGCTTCAACTCTCCAAAGAGGAGCATAAAAACTTGAAGTTCCATTTTGGAACATCAAGTTGGGGCGGCACCCGCAAACCGCCAAGGGCGTTTACCGAACAGGGGGTCGCTATGCTTTCCAGCATTCTTCGCAGTAAACGCGCCGCGCTTGTAAATATAGAAATCATGAGGGCTTTTGTCCGGCTGAGACAACTTATCGCGTCACATTCCGACCTGGCCCGCAAGCTTGCCGACCTTGAAAAGAAATATGACCGCCAATTTAAAGCGGTATTTGACGCAATACGCCAACTGATGACCCCGCCCGCCTCCAAACGCCATAAAATCGGGTTTAGTAAAGAGCCGGAAGATAGCCGATGACCACATCTTTGAACACAGGCACAAGGGATATACCGCTAAAATTCGCCAAAGCGTTATCCTCAATAGTTAATGAAGAATGGGAAGGCGGCAGGCTGGCCGAAAAGGTAACGCCTGTTACGCGGGACTTGCTTCGGTTCTGGTTTAACGATTCATTCTGCGAAGCGCGGACGATCAACTTTCACGAGGGGCAAAAACAGGCGATTTTGAACACCATCTATCTGCACGAGGTATTAAAAACCGATTCGGTCTTTGATATGTACAGCGCGGTAAGCAATGAAATCACCGCCGAGATGGATATCGCCTACCTGAATAAGGACAAGTTCAGCCATCCGAAATATTGCATGAAACTTGCCACCGGCACTGGTAAGACGTGGGTATTGAGCGCGTTGCTGATTTGGCAATATCTCAACGCCAAGCATGAGGAAACCCCCGGCGGACGATTTTTTAAGAACTTCCTGATAGTGGCTCCCGGCCTGATTGTTTACGAGCGGCTTTTGGATGCCTATCAAGGCAAGGAAGACCAAGGAGGAGGGAGCAGGAATTTCGACACCTCCGATTTCAAGATGTTTGAAGAGCTTTTTATCCCACCCTCTTACAAGGAGGAGGTTTTCGGCTTCATCCAATCCAATGTAGTTAAGAAGGACGAAATAGGCCGGAAAGTAACCGGGGATGGGCTTATTGCCATTACAAACTGGCACCTTCTGTCAGGGGAAGATGAGCAAGCGGACGAAATTGAGGTGTCGCCGCTGGAAGACCCTTCCGGCGCCATTAAGGAATTATTGCCCGTTACACCCGGCACATCGGCGGGACATTCGTTGGAGACGCTAGATAACAAGTATCTAAGCGGCGGGGAGATCGAATATCTGGCCTCATTGGATAATTTAGTGGTTATCAACGATGAAGCGCACCATATACACGAGACAAAAAAGGCGGGGATAGTATCGGAAGTGGAATGGCAGAAATCACTAAACAGGATTGCCGAGGGGAAAGGAAACAAGTTTATTCAGATAGACTTTTCCGCAACGCCTTACGATGTCACCGGAAGCGGACAAAAGCGCACCAAACATTATTTTGCGCATATCGTTGCGGACTTCGATCTAAAAACCGCCATCCATCGTGGGCTGGTAAAAACCCTGACGCTTGATAAGCGAAAGGAAATAGCCACGATGGAACTGGATTTTAAAGCCATCAGGGACGGCAACAAGGTTATGGGGCTTTCGGACGGACAAAAACTTATGCTTCGAGCCGGGCTGCAAAAGCTGAAAATCCTTGAGCAACAATTTGTAGAGTTAACGAAAGATAAAACTGGATCGTCGGACAAATATCCCAAGATGCTGGTTATCTGTGAAGATACCCAGGTTTCACCTCGTGTAGTCGAGTTTATGGTTAATGAGGGATTAGCCGCCGAAGACGTGATGCAAATTGATTCCGACAAAAAGGGCAGCATCCCAAAAAAGGAATGGCAGGAAGTAAAACAGCGTCTTTTTAATATGGACAAACACTCCAATCCAAAAATTGTGGTTTCGGTGTTGATGCTTCGTGAAGGGTTCGACGTAAATAATATCTGCGTAATAGTGCCGCTGAGGGCGACGCAAGCTCCAATTCTTTTGGAACAGGTGATCGGACGGGGGCTTCGCCTTATGTGGCGTGAGCCGGAATATCAGGAAGTGAAAAATGAGAACCGGATAGCGATTTTAAAACACAAGAAAGAGCCGGGCAATTACCTGGATATTTTGAGCATCGTTGAGCACCCCGCTTTCATGGAATTCTATGACGAACTGGATAAGGAAGGTGTGCTTGGCGAATCCCACGAAACACCTGACGGAGGAAGCGTATTAGGCGACATTATCCGGGTTGGGCTAAAGGGCAACTATAAGGAATACGATCTTTATTGGCCGGTTATTTTGCATGACAAGGACGAGACATTGGGGGAAATAGAATTTCCCTCCGATAAAATGACACCTTTCGACTGGCACAGCCTTGATAAATTAAAAAAGCTGGTTTCCAAGGAGGGGGAAGTATTTTTCTCCGAGGAAGTAACCGTGAAAACCCGCTTTGGGGAATACCGCGTTACCGCCGATTTGTTCACCGCAAAAAGCTATAACGAGATTTTGGCAAAGCTGGTTAAAACCGTTACCAGCGCGTTAGGCAAAGTTGCCGGGCGGGCGGCGAAGGATTTTCCTGTAATGCAGATAAATAACGTTGCGATTGTGAAGGTAATTGACGATTTCATAAGGAATAGACTTTTCAAGGAGCCGTTTGACCCCTTCGTTGATAACAATTGGAAGGTTTTGCTTTTGTCAAAGGGCGGCATCGCGGAGCATATCGTAAAAGAAACGAGCCAAGCCATTTATGAGATGCAAAACAACATCCACGTCGAAGACGCGGTGATTCAAAAAATATGGTTTTCGGAAATAGATGGATTGAAAATGCGGGAGAACTACTCCCTCGCCGTGGCGAAATCTATTTATGAGCGGCTCCCTTACCCTTCAAACAAGGGAGAGCTGGAGAAGAACTTTATCCTTTTTTGCGATACTGATTCTGGGGTGGACAGCATCATAAAGATAAATGAAAACTACCATTACTTTGCACATTTCAACTATATCCGCACTGATGGAATGTTGACCTCCTACTACCCGGATTTTATCGTGAAGGTTGGCGAAAATATTTATCTTGTGGAAACAAAGGCGCAAAAAGACGTTAATGATCCAAACGTGAAACAAAAGGAACTTGGCGCATTGGACAGGCTTAAAAAGATAAACGAACTGGCGCCGGAAAACCGGATGGAATGCGAATGGAACTATGTATTACTTGGCGAGAACACCTTCTATTCCATGAAGGAGCGCGGAGCCTCCATCAAAGAAATAATGGAGTTCGCAAAACTCACCAGCCAAAAAATATCGGGCATGCTGTTTTAAGATTGGATCAGTCGAGGAGCATCATTGAGAAACTGGCCGCAGGAATGCAAGCACTATCGAACACACACGCGCCTTTTCCCCCAACGCGGCAAGCCGGACTGATGGCCGGATTGACCGCTACCGGTGCTACAATTACCGGAACGAATATGAAGAAAAAATACGGCAAGATCGTGATGCTGGGCTTCAAGGGGAGCGGCAAAAGCAGCGTTGGCAAACAGCTGGCGAAGCAATGCGGTTTCGCCTTCGTTGACATCGACGCGGTGATAGAGTCCGCCCACGCCAAAGGGGGACGCCGGAGCGGCGTGCGCGCGATCTATAAAAAGCACGGGCGGGAGTACTTTTTGAAAATGGAAGGAAACGCGCTGAAAAAAACCGCGCGGATGGCAAAAGCGGTGATTTCGCTGGGCGGGGCATCCCCCCTCAACCCGGCGTTCGACAAGGCGCTGTTCACCAACGCCCGCTTCGTCTACCTGAAGGCGAGACGGGATGTGCTTTTCGCCCGCATCATGGAAAAAGGGATACCGCCGTTTTTCGACAAGGAAAATCCGCGCCGCTCGTTCAACGCGCTTTTTAAACAGCGGACGCCCGTCTACGAACGGATCGCCGACATCATTGAGGAAAACAGCGGTACGCGCACGCCCGGCGAAGTGGCCGGCGGAATCCTGAAAAAATTGGAGGGGGATCAATGAACAACAGTTTTGGACGGATATTGCGGTTGACAAGCTGGGGGGAATCGCACGGCCCCGCCATCGGCGGCGTATTGGACGGCGTGCCGGCGGGGATCGCGCTGGCCGAGGCCGACCTGCAAAAAGAGCTAGACCGGCGCAAGCCGGGGCAGAGCCGCGTCAGTTCCCAGCGCAAGGAACCGGATACCGTGAAGATACTCTCCGGGATCTTTGAAGGGACGACGACGGGCGCCCCCATCGGCTTCATCATCGAAAACGTGGATAAAAACTCCGGCCACTACGACGCCATCAAAGACATCTGGCGTCCCGGCCACTCCGATTACACCCTCGACGTGAAGTACGGCATCCGCGACCACCGCGGCGGCGGCCGGAGCAGCGCCCGCGAAACGGCGGTCAGGGTGGCAGCGGGGGCCATCGCCCGCAAGATCATCCCGGAGATATGGATCACCGGGTACACCGTCCAGATCGGGGACATCAAGATCGAAAAATTCGATGAAACCGAAATAGGGAACAACGCCGTCCGCGCGCCGGATGCGGCCGCCGCGGCGAAAATGATCGCGCTGATAGACGAATTGCGGAAAGAGGGGGATTCGGCCGGCGGCATCGTGGAGATCATCGCCGAGAACGCGCCACCGGGATTGGGCGCGCCGGTCTACGGCAAGCTGAACGCCGACATCGCCGCCGCATTGATGGGGATCAACGCGGTGAAAGGGGTGGAGATCGGCAGCGGGTTCAAATGCGCGTCGATGCGGGGAAGCAGGCATAACGATCAGATGGAAATGCGCGACGGCAAGGTGGCCTTCCGCACCAACAACGCGGGGGGCATCCTCGGCGGCATCTCCAACGGCGATACCATCGTCGCCCGCATCGCGGTCAAGCCGACCCCTTCGATACTCATGGAACAGGATGCGGTCGACAAGAACGGATTCGGCCGCAAAGTGAGCGTGGAAGGGCGGCACGACCCCTGTATCTGTCCCCGCGCGGTTCCCGTGGCCGAGGCGATGATGGCGCTGGTGCTGGCCGATCACGTCCTGCTGCAGCGCGCCGCGAGGATGTAAGCGGGGCATGAAGCCTATCGCGGTGGTGCTCGGCTCCTCCTCCCCCCGGCGCAAGGAGATTCTGGAGGATATCGGCATCCGGTTCACCGTGGCGCACGCCGATATCGACGAATCGGCCCTGCCGGGAGAGGCGGTGGATCAAACCGCCCTGCGGCTGGCGCGGGAAAAGGCGCTGAAGATATCGTTACGGCATCCCGGCGCGCTGGTCATCGGGGCCGATACGCTGGTGGCGCTGGACGGGGAAATGCTGGGAAAGCCGGACGACGCCCCGCACGCGGCGGCGATGCTGGAAAAGCTCAGCGGCAAAACGCACGATGTGTTCACGGCGGTCGCGTTCGCGCTCGCCAGCGAAGGGCGGGAGGAGAGCTTCCTCTGCCAATCGCGGGTGGCGTTCAAAAATCTCGGCCGCGCCGCCATCGACGCCTACGTCGCCACCGGCGAACCGCTGGGCAAGGCGGGGGCCTATGCCATCCAGGGCCAAGGGGCGGCGCTCATCGAAGGCCATGCGGGATCGTTCAGCAATATCGTCGGCCTCCCCGCGCGGGAGGTCTTGCGTTTTTTCATGGCGTTCGGCATCGAACGCCTGCCGTGGAAAAACTGACCATGCCGGTCATCGGCCTCACCGGCGGCATTGCATCGGGAAAATCCACGGTCCTCAGGATTTTCAAACGGATGGGGGCGGTCATCATCGATGCCGATCTGCTCGCGCGCAAGGCGGTTGAACCCGGCACGCCGGGGTGGCATGCCATCAAGGCGCGTTGGGGCAAAAAGGTTTTCCATAAAAACGGCCGCCTCGACCGCGCCGCGCTGGGGGCCATCGTTTTCAAAAATCCGGCGGAACGCGCGGCGCTCAACGCCATCGTCCACCCCGAAGTTTTCCGGATGGAAAAGGAACAGATCGCCGCGCATCGGCGGCGGAATAAAAATGCCGTCATCGTGGTGGATGCCGCCGTGATGCTGGAGAGCGGATCGCAAAAATGGAAAGACGCCGTGGTGGTGGTGGCGGCGGACGAAAAAGAACAGTTGGCCCGCCTTATGGGCAAGGGGATGAAAAAGGCCGACGCGCTGGCGCGGATGCGCGCCCAGATGCCGTTGCGTGAAAAGCGTGAAATGGCGGATTACGTGGTGGAGAACAACGGATCGCTGGCGGAATGCCGCAAAAACGCCGCCGCCGTATACCGCCAAATCCTCCGCGGCCGCCCCTGAACCGCATCCATTAGCACAACAGGCCGCCGCCATGTTAAGGTAATGGCGTGGGGAAAAACAAAGGCTTAACCATTCTCTTTGCCGCGTCCGAAGCGCTTCCGTTCGCCAAGACCGGCGGGCTGGGGGATGTTGCCGGCGGGTTGCCGCGTGCGCTGGCCGAAGCCGGCTGCTCGGTCGCCGTGCTGTTGCCGCTGTACGGTTGCATCGATAAAAACAAGCTGCAAAAAACCGCCTCCTCAATCACCGTGATGATTGGCGGCCGCCCTTACATCACCACGCTGTACAAAAAAGAGGTGTTTCCCGGTGTCACGCACTGGTTCCTGCACCAGCCGGAACTTTACTACAGCCGCCCCAACATCTACGGCGACCAGAACGGCGACTACCCGGACAACGACGCGCGTTTCATTTTTTTCAACCGGGTGCTGGCCGAATTTCCCGCCGCCGCCAATTTGCGCCCCGATGTGGTGCATGTAAACGACTGGCATCTGGGCTTGGCGCCGCTGTACCTGAAACTGTTGCCGCAGGGGCATCCGATGCGCGGCACGCCAAGCGTTTTTTCAATCCACAACCTCGCCTATCAGGGATTGTTTCCCCGCGAATCGTATCCGCTCACCGGCCTGCCGGAAAAATACTTTTCGGATGACGGCGTGGAGATATGGGGAAAGATCAACTTTATGAAGGCCGGTATCCTTTTCGCCGATGCGGTGACGGCGGTGAGTCCGACGTATGCAAAAGAGATATTGGGCAAGGAACTCGGCTTTGGGCTGGAAAAACCGCTTAACCGGCGCAAGAAATCACTGTTCGGCATTTTGAACGGCATTGACGCCGATGAGTGGAACCCCGCCACCGATAAACATCTCCCCGCCGCCTACAGCGCGAAAAAGATGGCCGGGAAGGTAAAGTGCCGCGAAGCTCTGCTGAAAAAGTTCAGCCTGCCGGACGTGCCGGGACGGGCGGTCGTCGGCATCGTTTCGCGCATGGTGGAACAGAAGGGTTTCGGCCTCATCACCGCCGCCGAGAAAGAGCTGATGAAGCTGAATATCGCGCTGGTGGTGCTCGGCACGGGTCAGCCAAAATACGAAAACGAACTCCGGGATATCGCCAAAAAGCATCCCGGCCGGGTAGGGCTCACCATTGGCTACGACGAGGGGCTGGCCCACCTGATCGAAGCGGGGAGCGACCTCTTCCTGATGCCGTCGCATTTCGAGCCATGCGGGCTGAACCAGATGTACTCGCTGCGCTACGGCACGGTGCCGGTGGTACGGGCGACCGGCGGGCTGGCCGATACGGTGGTGAATTGGCAACCGGCTGGCAAAAAGGGGAACGGCTTCCTGTTCAAGGCCGCAACGCCGCAGGCGTTCGTTGCCTCGGTGAAGAATGCGCTCAAGGCCTTCGGCAATAAAAAAGAATGGAACCGCATCGTCCAAAACGGCATGGCGGAAGACCACTCGTGGCGCAAAAGCGCCGAACGGTATCTGGCGCTCTACCGCACCCTCGTATAATCGCCCATTCCTTTAATCCCGGCCCCGGCTTTACAAAACTCCACGGCGGACGTATGGTGGAAGTGGGTACATTGCACCCCCCAGAAGGAGCCGCCATGACCAGCTCATACACTATCCGGCCTTCCGCGGTGGCGGGAATGTTCTACCCCGGCGATCCACAAACCTTGCTGGATGATCTGCGGGGGTATATAAACGCCGCGCCGCAAGGAAACGCCCGTCCGCTCGCCGCCATTTCGCCCCACGCCGGATGGCACTACTCCGGGCATGTGGCGGGAGCCGTTTTCGCCTCCATTGAGGTGCCGAACCGGGTGATACTCATCGGGCCGAATCACCGCGGACGCGGGGCGGCGCTGGCTCTCGACCCGCATGATGCATGGGAGTTCCCGTTTGGCGAGGTGCCAGTGGACCGTGAACTGGGCGCCCTGCTGCTGCAATACTGCCCGCAATTGAAGGAAGATTCCGCGGCCCATGCCCAGGAACACTCGCTGGAAGTGATCGTGCCGTTTCTTCACGCCAAGAACCCGGCGGTGAAGATCGCGCCGGTCTGTGTTGGCACGCACGACGCGCACAAACTCGCGGCGTTGGCCGCCGCCGTGGCGCGCGCCGCGAGGGAGACCGGCGCTCTGGTGGTGGCGAGCACCGACATGACCCACTACCTTTCCGATAAAACGGCACGCGCCATTGATGGCAAAATGATCGAAACGCTTACATCGCTCGACCCGGAAAAAATCCTTGCCGCCGCCCTGGGGGAACAGGCGCTCTGCGGCGCGGGACCGGTCTATGTGACGGTGTCCGCCGCGCGTGAAAACGGCGCACGGAACTTTGAAGTGATCCGCTATGCCACGTCGGGGGACATCGAAGGGAATCGGGACGCCGTGGTGGGATACGGCGGATTCGTTATTTCCTGAAGAAAACTCCCCAGGAGTTGCGCAACGCCGCGCCGCCATAGATCAACAGAAGAACGCCGACCGTCCAGTTGAAATACCCTCCGTGGTGTACGCCGCGGAGGGCGAACGTCGTGCCGAGGCCGATAAAACCGGCGGCAAGCAGCAACGTGAGGCCCGACCTCAACCATCCATTAACCTCGTCCGGCGGCTGCTGGAACGCAAAAAACGCGCGGATGTTGTTCAAGTAAGGATAGAGATGCCCCTTGATCGCCGCGGCAGGCCCCTGCAATTCCGCTTGGCAGTACATGCATTTCTGCTCGCTGGGGCGGTTGGGACAGCCACAACCGGGACATTCGATGAAATGAAGTTTATCGGTGCCGCCGCCGGGTTTGCCCCCACGTCTGTATATCATGATACTTCTGAATCTAACACGCGTTTTAAAAGTTGTAAACCGATACGTTTACTCCCCGGCGCGAGGCTCTTCTCCAGCCGCCCGGCAAGCGCCAGCAGATCGCCAACGGAGCGGCCGCTCCGTTCCAGGATGTAGCCGAGCGCGCGGGGGGTGAGGCTGATGCTCCGGTCCTGCGCGATTTTCCGCAGAATGATGGCCCGTTCTTCGTCCCCGGGCCGTTTCAAAGTCACCACCATACCGGTCAACAGGCGGCTGGAGAGGTAATCGGGCATCTCCGCTTTCGTGGGGGAACTCTTCATCGTTACCGCGATATGTCCGCCGGCGGAGACGAGCGTGTTGAAAAGGTTAAAGGCCTCCTCGTGCAAATTGCCGGGGGCGGGCGCGGCATCAAGGTTGTCTATGCAGACTAGCGGAAAAGCGGCGGCCTCCCTGAACAGCCGGGCGGTATCCCGCTCCGTCAACCCCGCCATCAGGGCGGCGTCGATAAACGCCCCCTTTTTCCAGTTAAGCAGAATTCCTTTCAACAGATGCGTTTTGCCGCTTTGCCGCCGGCCGACGATGACGAAGGCGGCGGGACTTTTAACGGTGAAGGAGCGGGCGGCGGCGAGCGCGACCCGGTTTTCAACACCGGGGTAAAACCGGTCCAGCGCGAACAGTTTTTCCTCCGGCAACAGCAGAGGCATCGCCAGCTGCTTTGATGGAATAGTTCTTTTCCCGCCCACCGGCCCCCCTTTCAGCAAGGTTTTAAATTTACTATTATTAAGCATACAATACTCTTGACATATCCGGCGGTTGCGTATAGCATCCACCGTGAAAGAACTATTGTAACTAAAAAGGGGGCTATGCCGCCATCGATGACCGAAATCATGCATATAAAAATACTCCCCCCGGCTCTGGCCAGCCAGATCGCCGCCGGCGAAGTGGTGGAGCGTCCCGCCAGCGTCGTCAAGGAATTGGTGGAAAACGCGCTCGATGCGGACGCCGGCAGCATTGAGGTGGAAATCTCGCTGGCGCGCCGCCGTATCCGGGTAAAAGACGATGGCTACGGCATCGCGCCGGATGAGGTGGAGCTTGCCTTGAGCCGCCACGGCACCAGCAAAGTGGGGGAGACGGCGGACATCTTTGGCATCGGCACCTACGGCTTCCGTGGCGAGGCGTTGCCTTCCATCGGCTCGGTCAGCCGCCTGACTCTCACCAGTTTCCGCGCGGGCAATCCCGCGGGAAGGCGCATCGTGGTGGAAGGGGGGGAGACGCTTAGTGTCAAAGACGCCCCGCCGCTCCAGGGAACCGAAGTACTGGTCGAAAACCTTTTCTACAATACGCCGGCACGGCGGAAATTTACCCGCTCCGACGCCACCGAGATGAGCCAGATAACGGCCAAGGTTGTGCAGGCGGCCCTCAGCGCCCCGGCGGTGCGGTTCAATTTCATCAAGGATGGCAAGCGGGTGCTGGAGCTTCCTCCCGCCGCGGCCCAGTTTGAGCGGGTGCGGCAGATTTTCGGGGCGGAATATGCGCAAAATCTTGTCCCGGTGGCGCATAAAGAATTCAATATCGCCGTTGACGGCCTGGTGGGAAAGCCGGAATTCACCCGCGCCACCGGCATCGACCAATACTTTTTTATCAATGGCCGGCCGGTGAAGGACATGCAGATCCGTTCGGCGGTGTTGCGCGCCTTCGAGGATCTGCTGCCGAAGGGGCGCAAGCCGGTGGCATTCCTCAATATCTCGATGCCGCTTGAGGTGGTCGACGTGAACGTACACCCCACCAAGGCGGAGGTGCGGCTGGCCGACCCCGGCAAAGTGTCGGAGGCGGTGGTACGGGCGATACGCGGCTCGTTCGGGCGCTCCGCCACGGCACATATGCCGCAAAGCGGGGCGGCGCAGTGGAGCGGCGATTTTTCCTCCCGCGGGGAAAGCCCCCTCCCGGAAGGGGATGGCAAATCGGCGTTTGTCCGTACCTTCGAACTGTGGCGTCCGGCGCAACAGCCGGCGGCGCCCGGCGGCCCGGCGGAGGGGACGGGGCAGCTGCAACTGGAACATGCCCATGGCCGGCTTTCACCGGACGCGGTGGTCATCGGACAGGCATTCGACACATTCCTCCTTTTTGAAGAGGGGGAGAGGATCGTCATTATGGATCAACACACCGTTCACGAGCGGGTGCTCTATGAGCGGCTGATGAAACGCTACCTCGATCGCAAAATCGAGCGGCAGGGGGTTTTGGTGCCGGTTACCTTCTCCGCCGATCCGCAGCTTGCCGGGATTATCCGCGCCCACCTGAAAACTTTCACCGATATGGGGTGGGGGCTGGAGGAATTCGGCGAACGGACGTTTGTGATACGCGAAGTGCCGGCCATTTTGGAGGGGAAGGACTTCCCCCCGATCATAACGGAAATGGCCCAGACGCTCGCCCATGGACGGGACGAGGACTACAAAGACGTAATGGCTGATTGCGTATCGCGCCTGGCCTGCCGCGCGGCAGTGAAAGCGGGGGATGCGCTTAACCGGGGGGAAATAGGCGAACTGGCGAAAGAATTGGCCAAAACCGCGCTGCCATACACCTGTCCACACGGAAGGCCGATCGCCTTTTCCCTTTCGCGCAACGAGCTTTGGCGCTTTTTCAACCGCGGGCGGTAATTCGAGTCTTTGCTTTCAAAGCCGAAATCCCAAAATTTTTCGCCAATTTTTCGCCAGCGCGTTTTTTAGCGAATTTTGCGTCATTTCAATCAAAAATCGGGTAAAATGTGCCCTCGTATTTGATTTTTGCTTAAAAAGGAGTTGGAAAAAATGGAAATTACCGCCTTGCGGTCAGGAATGAAAGTGGAGCTTGCGGGTAAACTTTATGTTGTGGTCAGCGCGCAACATGTAAGCCCGGGCAATAAACGGGCGTTTGTCCGAGCGCGCATAAAAGACCTCAAAACCGGACAACTGCTGGAGCAGACAGTACGGGAAGGGAACGAATTCCGCGTGCCCGATTTTGAAGAACGCGAAATGCAATACCTGTATAAGGATGCGCAAGGGTACCATTTCATGGACAACGAAAGCTACGAACAGACGTTTCTCACCGACGGGCAGGTGGGGGACAGCTGGAAATGGATGCAGGAAAACACCATGGCGAAGATCCTGTACCACAACGGGATCATCATCAGCCTCGAAATGCCGCTCTTCGCGGAACTGGTAGTGACGGAGACCGATCCGGGCTTCAAAGGGGATACCGCCAGCACCGCTACCAAAGCGGCGAAACTGTCAACGGGGGCAAGCATTCAGGTGCCGCTTTTCATCAACGTCGGGGACAAGCTGAAAATAGATACGCGAACCGGGGAATACCTTTCGCGGGTATGAGGGGACGGCCGGTTGGCAACCGGCCAAAGTAACGGCTGATACGCCCATATAGGGGGAATACATGGATATTGAAGAACTTAAGAAACTTGTCAAGCTCGTCGAGAAAAGCGATATCAAGGAACTGGAAATAGACGAAGACGGCCGCAAGATACGGATCGTCAAGGGAGCGCCGGAAGCGGCTCCGATGATGATGCCTATGCAGTATCTGCCCCAGATGCAGCACCAGGCCCCTCAACCCACGTCGGCGGCTCGCCCCGCGGCCCTGACGGTCATCGGCGCCGAAGCGGCCGCTGAACCTGAAGACGATGGCAAATACCATAATGTCACCAGCCCGATGGTTGGCACCTTCTACCGGGCATCGGCTGAGGACGCCGAGCCGTTCACCAAAGAAGGGGACATCGTCAGCAAGGGGCAGACGCTCTGCATCATCGAGGCGATGAAGCTGATGAACGAGATTGAAAGCGATATTGCCGGCCGCGTGGTGAAAATCCTGGTTGAAAACGGGTCGCCCGTCGAATTTGGCGAAACGCTTTTCAAGATAGAGCCGGTTTAACAGGCCCTTCCGCGCTTTAGAAAGGACCTGACATGTTCAAAAAAATACTTATCGCCAACCGCGGCGAGATCGCGGTGCGCATCATACGGGCATGCAAGGAGATGGGTATCCGCACCGTGGCGGCCCATTCCACCGCCGACACCGAATCGCTCGCAGTCCGCTTCGCCGACCAAAGCGTCTGCATCGGCCCGCCGGAGGCCACCAAAAGCTACCTCCGGATACCGTCGCTCATCTCCGCCGCGGAAGTGACGAGCTGCGACGCCATACACCCCGGTTACGGGTTCCTGTCGGAAAACGCCGGCTTCGCCGAGGTCTGCGGCGAATGCAACATCACTTTCATCGGGCCATCGCCCGACGCGATACGCCAGATGGGGCATAAGAGCGTGGCCAAAGACACCGCAAAAGCGGCCGGAGTACCCACGGTGCCGGGGAGCGACGGCCCGTTAACCTCCGAAGACCAGGCCATCGAGACCGCCAAACAGATCGGCTACCCGGTCATGCTGAAGGCGGCGGCGGGCGGCGGCGGGCGCGGCATGCGCATCGTCCGCGAAGAAAGCGAAATCGTGAGCCAGCTCAGGCTGGTGCAGGCCGAGGCGGGCGCCGCATTCGGCGACAACACCATTTACATGGAAAAGTACGTGCTGAACCCCCGCCACGTGGAAGTGCAAATCATCGGCGACAAGCACGGCAACGTGGTGCATCTGTTCGAACGGGACTGCTCCATCCAGCGCCGCCACCAGAAGCTCATCGAAGAGGCTCCGTCTCCCGCGCTGGACGCCAAACTGCGCCACAAAATGACCGATGCCGCCATCAAGCTGGCGAAGCATATCAACTACTTCACCACCGGAACGCTGGAATTCCTCCTGGACGAACGCGGCCACTTCTATTTCATGGAGATGAACACCCGCATCCAGGTGGAACACCCGGTCACCGAGTTCATCACCGGCATCGACCTCATCAAGGAACAGATCAACGTGGCGGCGGGAAAGCCGCTGTCGTTCAAGCAGGAAGACATCAAGATGTCCGGCCATTCCATCGAGTGCCGCGTGAACGCCGAGGACCCGGACAAATTCCTCCCCTCGGTCGGCACCATCAAGGAACTCTATATGCCGGGCGGTCCCGGCGTGCGGGTGGACAGCGCCATATATCAGGGCTACAAAATCCCCCCCTACTACGACAGCATGATCGGCAAGGTGATCGTTCACGCCAACACGCGCGACGAAGCGATACACCGGATGATGCGGGCGCTGGGGGAAATACATATCGCCGGAGTGAAAACCACCGTGCCGCTGCTGCACAAGATCATGCATAGCGCCGAATTCAAGAGCGGCAAGGTGAGCACCAGCTTCCTCGAAAATTTCCTGAAGAACCAGACGCCGGGCGGCGCGGGCTGACGCTCCCTTTTCCTCAAATAAGGGGAAGGGACGTTTGGCGCCGGATACGGGATGTATTCTTGAGCCGTGCGCGCATTTCATGTTCTAATAGCGTATCCTGCGCCGGAACGTGAACGGCGCGGGTTAACCATTTATTGCAGGAGCCGCCTTTGATCCCTTTGCGTGACGCGCTGGACCGCGCCCTCAGGTCGGTCAGGCTGCAAAACATTTCCACCCTCGCCAAAATCAGCGCGGCTTGGCCCGCTATCGTGGGCAAGCAGCTCGCGGCGGTCTGCACTCCGGCTTATATCGCCAAAAACACGCTGGTGATCCATGTTTACGACCGGGCGTTCCTCGCGCCGCTGGATTACGCCCGCCTGCAAGTACTGGAAAAAACGCGCAACATCATTGGAGAAACCACAAACGTGCAAAGCGTAACCGTGAAATTTGCCGAGCGGCCGGTGCTGCCGTTTCCCGTTGCCGGGAAGCAGGCGGCTGCCGCCCCCCTCGCGCCAGCCGACGAACAGAAGATAGACGCGGCCGTGGCGGATGCCGCCGGGCCGGATTTGCAAGGATCGCTCAGGGCGCTTTTCCGCGCAGGCGCCAGCAGCGGTAGAAAATGCGCGCTCATAACCGCCATTTGCCTTATGCCGATGCTGGGCGCGTGCGTATCGGCCGGGAAGCCATCGCACAAGCCGCTTTCCCCGTCGGCGGCCTCCGCCAAAGGGGAAAAACCCCCGCCTTCCCCCGGCGATGCCGCGTTAAAAGCCGGGATTGAACAGGAGGGGTATGCCCACTATCTCGCCGCCCAGATAATGATAAGCCAAAACAAACTCCCCGAGGCGCTGGAGGAACTGCGTAAAGCGGTGAAAGCGGATCCCAACGCGTTGCCGGTTTATCTGGACATGAGCCGCGTCTCGCTGGCGATGGGGAAATTCCGCGATGCGATAGATGCGGCCCAGGAAGGGCTTGTCATCAATCCCAACTATGCGCCGCTCAACGCGCTGTTGGGAAGCATCTACCACAGCTCCAAAAACTACGCGCAGGCGGAGAAATATTTCAAAAAAACGCTTGAGCTGGATCCCGCGCGAGCCGACATCAGGCTGAACCTCGCGGTGAACTACCTGGAAATGAAGCGGTACGATGACGCCGAACGGGAATTGCTTAAGGGGTTGAAGGAAGACCCCCAGTCGCAGTCGTTCATCTTCTACCTCGCGCGGGTCTATGTGGAGATGAAACAGTACGTCAAGGCGGAGGAATTCCTTACCACCCTTATTCGGGAATACCCCAGCTTCACCAAAGCCTATGAAACTCTCGGCTGGGTCTACCTGGCCCAGGAAAAGTACGATTTGGCCATTGATACCTATAAAAAATACCTGGAAGGGGATCCGGGAAACGAAACGGTGCAGCAGCGCCTTGCCAATGCCTACCTGATGAAAAAAGATTACGGCCAAGCCCTTGACGTGTACAAGGAAATCGAAAAAATCGACCCCGGCACCATCGACCTTGCGCTCAAAATGGGGTTGCTCTACTTCCAGCGCGGCGAATGGAAAGAGGCGCTGGAAAAATTCCAGCTGGTAAAACTGAAAGACCCCGCCAACGAAACGGCGCCGTATTACATCGCCCGGATTTACGAGGAAATGGGCATGTTCAATGAATCGCTGGAGGTGTGGGGAGAGCAGGTAAAAAAAATGGGGGATACCGAAGCCGCCGAGGTGTTTGTCCACATGGGGAGCATTTACGAAAAAATGGGCCGGTTGGACGATACACGGGCGATGCTGGAAAAAGCGCTGTCGAAAAAAAAGGACGACCCCGATATTCATTATCTGATGGGGGTGATACTGGTAAAGAAGGAGGACTATGCCGCGGCCGTTAAAAGCATAAGCCGGGCAATAGAATTGGCTCCCACGCGCGCCGAATTGGTCTTCTACCTCGGGGCCACCTACGAAAAAATGAAGGAGTACGCCAAATGCGAGGCCGCCATGCGCAAAGCCCTGGAATTAAATCCCGGCCATGCCGACGCAATGAACTATATCGCCTACCTCTACGCGGTGCAAAACCGCAATCTGGACGAGGCGTTGCAACTCATCCACCGCGCGCTTGAGGCGGAAGGAAGTAACGGGTATTACCTCGATACGCTTTCGTGGATATATTACCGCCAGGGGAAAATGGAGCTTGCCCTTGCCACTATCAAAAAAGCCATCGCCAACACCAAAGAAAAGGACGCCACCGTTTATGAACACCTGGGGGATATTCATCTTTCCCTCGGTAATTATGACGAAGCAACCGCCGCCTTCTCCATTTCGGTTGAGGTGAAAAACGACCCCGCCGTAAAGTTAAAACTGGACAACGCGAAAGCCAGGTTAAAGGGGATAAAATAGCGCGCGCTGGTTATGGCATGAAAAAATCAGCCGCGCTTTTGCCGCTTCTGCTCCTCTCGTGCGCCGCCGTTACTCCTTCCGCCACACCTCCCGCCGCGCGGGATCTCGCCCCCCTGTTCTCCCAAAACCATTGCGCGCCCCATGCACTAATGACCGGCCGCGCCACAATCACCCTTGGCGGGGACAAGCTGGCCACCCAAGCCGCGCTTCTAATTTCACGCCCGGCGCGGCTGCGCCTGACGTTGGCCGATACGCTGGGAAGCACCTGGTTCCTCGCCACCGCCGATGAAGAGAACCTTTTTTACGCGGCCCCCACCCAAGGGACAAGCGAAATGCTCCCCCGCCAAGGCGGTTCGCCAATACGGCTTGGAGGGGAACGATATTGGGCCGAGGATTTTATCGGCAATCTCCCCCCCTGCCTGGACTCCGCCCTGTTACGCGATGGAAGTGTCCGTTATTCAAATGGGGCATTGGTGCATGAACAGGGGGGGGTGCGGCGGCGCTGGGAATTTTATCCCGATGGGCGGATAAAAAACCTTTCGCTGCTCCGCCCGGCGGCGCCCCCCGCACGGTTCGAGTTCACATACGCCGGGGAAGGGATGGCATTCAACGTGACTATTAACCACGCCGCGGAATTTCATTTTACCCGCGTGACGGAGGTGGATCCGCCGCCGGATTCGGCGTTCCGGCCGCCGGAAACAAAGTAGGCGTGCTTGAATTCAATCCATTTTGCCCTATAATGAACCGCATGCCGCAAAACATTAAACTTTCGAAAAATGCCCGCCCGGTTCTTGTTGTCGACGATGAATATTACGTCACACGGGGTATTTCGTACCTGCTGCAGGACGAAGGGTTGTCTTGCATAACCAAAAACGATTCCGATGGCGTGATCGAACTGGTCGCCAAAGAACGGCCCCAGGTGATCGTGCTGGACATTAACATCCCGAAAGTCGATGGTTTTCAGGTACTCAAAGAGGTCCGCCAACGTAAGGATTTCGATGATGTGGTTATCATGATCCTCACCGCGCGCGGCCACGAGGAGGACATTCAGGCCGGGCTTGCCCTGGGAGCGAATGAATATATCCTGAAACCGTTCAATCCGCTGGAACTGCGCGACAAAATAAAAGCGGTCTACGCGGCAAAACAGGGCCACTGAACCGCGCCCGGTTCACCGCTATTTTTTCTGGTAGACCGTGACGCGGTTGCGCCCGCCGGATTTTGACTGATAGAGCGCCTGATCGGCCAGTTCGATGATATCCGCCACGCTATCGGCGGCAATGCAATCGTCAGGATACGATGCCACCCCGATACTGACGGTAAGCCTCTTCAACGGTTGGGATTCCGCGCCCGGAAAGTTGAGTTCTTCAACCGCTTCGCGCATGCGTTCGGCAAGCGCAGCCGCCTGGGCTTTGCTGGTCTTTGGCAGAATGACGGCGAACTCTTCGCCGCCGTACCGGGCGACGACATCGGTTTCACGCATCGCCGTCCGCATGATCCTTGCGATTTCGATCAGCACCTCGTTCCCCTTCAGGTGGCCATGTTTATCGTTGAATTTCTTGAAATGATCCACATCGATCATGCAAAGCCCAAGCTGTTCTCCATGCCGTTCGGCGCGTTTAAGCTCCGTCAAAAGCGACCGCGCGAAATAGCGGTGGTTGTATACCTTCGTCAGTTCGTCCGTTACGGCCATCTCCTCCGCCCGTTCCAACATCAGCACTTTTTCCACCGCGCTGGCCGCAAGGGCGCCCAACAGCCCCATCAGGTTCAGTTCGCGGTCGGCAAACCTGCGCGGGCGGAAATCGTCAACGTACAGGATGCCGACGATTCTCCCCTCGGCCCTTAGCGGCACGGCCACCAGCGAGCGGAATCCCTGATCCTTGAGGTGCGACGTATCGAACTTGGGATTATTGTCCAGCTCTTCGATAACGGTCGGCTGGTTGTTCGAAAGAATGTGGGCGGTCAGCCCGCCGGGCCGCACCGTCCAAACGTGAAGGGGGGGCTTTTCACCGCGAAAGCCCCGTAACGCCGCCATCCGCATCTCCCCCCTCTCTTCGTCGAAGAGGGCGGCGGAGCCGGCCGCCATTTCCAACAGGCTCATCGCGGCCTCGACAATAAGTTGGAGGGCATGTTCCGATTTTTCCGCGTTCGCCAGCAAAATACTGATGTCGTAAAGCAACATTTGCTCTTCGAGCGTCCGCTTGGCGGCCCGTTCCCGCGCTTCACGCTCTTCCACCATGCGCCAGAGCAGATTGGCGGTCATTCCTTTCACCACTTCGGTTTCGGGGCGGTGGAGGTCTTTTAGAAAATCCTCCACCTCCGGATTGCCGGTGGCGTCCACAACAATATCGATGCGGGGGAGTTTGAAAAGTTCCTTAAAGTCGGGGGTGGTGGCAATACCGATCTGCCGGGCCCATTTGATTCCGGGTGAAGACTGGTTGCGGCTTGAGACGCCCACGATTTCTATGTCGGGGTCTTCGGCGAACATCTTGGCCAGCGGCAGCCCCCCTTTACCCATCCCGATGATGGCGACTTTAAAGCGGCCCGCCGGTTCCCTCATGGTTCCTTTACACCAACCCAGTGCGTACCGCGCACCTCATCCCCCATCCAGGTTACCGAATAGGTGTGGCAGGCGCGGCATTCCGTCGCATGGGCATTTGCTGAACCGGCATATGATTCTTGCGCCTTGGGAATATGCACCGCCGCGTCAAACGATTGATGCGTGTGACAACTCATGCAATATTTGATGATGACCGCGTTTGATTCCTTGCCCGCGGTTCCTGAACCGAAAGCGCGCTCCACATCGTTGGTGGCGCATGCCGCGGAAAATAACAGCAACCCCACTGCCATGACGGCTGAAATACCGGACCGATTCCCCATTCCTGCTAATCTCCGAAAAAATTGCGGCGCCCAAGCTGCGATATCCGCCCATCCCCACGCGAAAGCTGTCCACCCCACTTTGCGGGGGAACGGAAATCCAATGGAGAGCATTCTACTACCAAATGCTAAAATGCGAGCCATCTTTTGCGGTTCGGCCCCCGTTCGCTATCGTCACGATGCGAAAACCCGGACGAATCAGGCCTCCCCCATTTCCAAACCCCTCGACACCCCCTTATTATACCATTTTAGTCCCATTAGAATAATATTACATTCACCTTATTAATGTCAATTTTATATTTTTTAATTCGGCCTGTTCCCGGGAACCTCTAATGCAAGTTACTACGGCAAAAGGCGTCCAACGGTTATGGCACCGCTTTTGCTCCTTACCTGCCACAGAGAGTATTTCTGACGGTCTTTGAGGAGGAGTTAGTTTTGAAAAAGATAGTTATTTCCCTGACGTTATTGGTGGCGTTGATGACGGGAGCCATCCCGGATGCGGCTGCCGCTCCCAACACATTCAAGGATATCGCCTCCTTTACAGCCGGAGATCAGTTCCGCGTGGCATTGGCATTTGAAGCCAACCCTAAAACCATTGTTAAATATTACGAAAAGTCCGTCCAGGTTGATGTACCGGGGGGCTTTGTCCACCCCGCCAAACGCCAGTTTGCGGTCAATCACGCCGGAATAAAGGATATCGATCTATACCAGATCAATCCCTCCCTCTTGCGGATACGCATCTTCCCGCAGGAATCGGTGGCTGCCCTGAAAAAGAGCCTTTCGCTTGAAGCGAACGCCGAAAAACTTGTGTTTGTGGTCGGGCCTAAAACTGCGCCGGTGCCGGAAACTTTGACGCCCGCCTCTGTTGAAGCGTCAAAGAATCAGGCGGTGGATGAAGCCGTCCCCACAAATAGTGGCAAAACACTGGAAGCGGATGTTGTTCGATCCGCCGCCGCGGCCGCCCATGAAGAAGCCGCTGCCGGAAACAGCGCCCCAGTGGCCGCGGAAGATGCTGAACTGATTGCGCACCTGCAGGCCACGCTGAACCAGATCAAAACGGAAAGCGATACGGACAAATCAAGAAACGGGAACGGGGTGAAGGAAGCCGGCATGCTTTCGTCATTGGATAAACCGGCGCTGCCGCAAGCGCCGTCGCTGGGAGAAGCGTTCGTGAAAATCGGCAGCGCGCTGGCGGTGGTTCTGGCGCTTATCCTCGTCATCTCCTTTGGGGCCAAAAAATACCTCGGGGCGCTGGAAGGGGGATTCGGAGCCAAAAGGCAGCTGAAGGTGTTGAGCAGCCACTTTATCGGCGTAAAGAAAAACGTCACCATCATCGAGGTGGCGGGGGAGGTGCTGGTGCTCGGCGTAACCAACAACAACATAAACCTTCTGGCCCGCTACACCGAACCGGAAAAAATAGAAGAATTAAAGTTCGCCCACCGGCTGCCGGACAAGCCGTTGGGGGTATTTAAAAAACTGCCGTTCTTGTCATGGCTGGAACGCCGCCGCAACGCCCAAAAACCGGTTAACCCGGCGTTTGCCCGGCAAATCGCCAGCTACGAGGAAACCCTCAAAACCACCGCCCGCGCGGAGGAAGCGGAGGGGAACGGCATCCAGACCCGGAAAGATGAGATGGTTTCCAATGTGGCCCGTTCAATTGCCGGCAAACTACGGACAATACAGGCCCAAAGCTGACAAAAATGAAAAATAAAACCCTGTTGGCGGGCGCGGCTTTGGCCGGGTTGCTGCTGTGCGGCGCGCCCGCGGCCGAAGCGGCGGGCCTGCCGACCATCAGCATCGGCATGCAGGAGGCGGGCCAGCCCGACCAAGTGGCCGCCGGCATCAAAATACTCCTTATCCTCACCATCCTTTCGCTCGCTCCGGCGTTGCTGATCATGATGACCGCGTTCGCGCGGATCGTGATCGTCCTTTCCTTTCTGCGGCAGGCTCTGGGCACCCAGCAGGTGCCGCCGAACCAGATGATGATAGGGCTGGCCCTCTTTTTGACGTTCTTCATCATGGCGCCAGCCTTCAAGCAGATAAACGAAAACGCGTTCCAGCCGTATTCGGAAAACAAGATCAGCCAGGAAGAAGCACTGACGCGCGCGATGAAGCCGCTGCGCTCCTTTATGCTGCGCCAGACGCGCGAGAAGGATTTGGGGCTATTCATCAGCCTGGCCAAGGAAAAAAAACCCAAAACCATCGAAGACATCCCCACGTATGTGGTGATCCCGGCGTTCGTGATCAGCGAGCTGCGCACCGCCTTCCAGATCGGGTTCATGATCTACATCCCCTTCCTGGTGGTGGACATGGTGATCGCGTCGGTGTTGATGAGCATGGGCATGATGATGCTGCCGCCGGTCATGATATCGCTGCCATTCAAGCTGATGCTCTTTGTGCTGGTGGATGGCTGGTACCTCATCGTCGGATCACTCGTAAAAAGCTTTGGATAAACGGACAAGGAGAACGCCATGACCCCGGAATATATTGTTGACGTGGCCAAACGCGCGCTGGAAGTGACCATTCTGGTGAGCGCGCCGATGCTGGGCATAGGACTGGTGATCGGCGTGGCGGTGTCCATCTTCCAGGCGGTGACCTCCATCCAGGAAATGACCCTCTCCTTCATCCCGAAAATTCTGGGGGTGATGGTGGCCATCGTGGTCTTCTTCCCCTGGATGATGCAGATACTCCTCTCTTTCACCGCGGAAATCTTCATTAACATCCCGCAATACGTAAAATGAACCTGTACAATCTCGACTATGGCGCGTTCATCGGCTTTACGCTGGTGCTGGTGCGGATGAGCGGGCTGATGCTCACCATGCCGGTGCTGGGAGCCACCACCATACCGGTTCAGGCGCGGATAGGGCTGGTCGCCATTACTTCGTACATCGTTTTCAGCGTGGCCAAGCTGCCGCCGGTGGATACGGGAATACCGATGGGCCGATACACGCTCATGCTGGCGGGGGAACTCGCCATCGGCCTTATCATCGGCTACGCCAGCCAGCTCATCTTCACCTCGGTGCAGTTCGCGGGGCAGCTCATCGGCTTCCAGATCGGGTTCGGTATCGTGAACGTGCTCGACCCCACCACCAATTCGCAGGTATCCATCACCTCGCAGTTCTGGAACATCGTCGCCCTGCTGGTATTCATGGCAATTAACGGCCACCATTGGCTTATCGCCGCCGCGGCGAAAAGCTTTGACCTCATTCCGGTGCTCGGTTTCACGCCGCACGCGGGGCTGGTGGACCTGATCACCACCCTCACCGCCGATGTATTCGTGCTGGCCATCAAGCTGGCGGCGCCGGTCATGGCCACCATGCTGTTGTTGAACGTGGCTTTGGGCCTCATCGCCCGCACCGTGCCGCAGATGAACGTCTTCATCGTCGGGTTCCCGGTGCAGATCGCGCTGGGACTGTTCATGATCGGGGTGGGATTGCCGGTCTTTTACCATGTATTCCGCGGTTCGGTCTTCAATCTTTTTGAAAACATCATCGGCCTGATGAGACTCATGGCTTGATGGAATAGAGAACGGGGGATCCCATGGCCGAAGACGATTCAGAGCAGCGTACAGAAGACCCATCAGACCGTAAACGCGAAGAGACGATAGAGAAAGGTCGCACGGCCCAGAGCAAGGAGATAGGCTCGACAGCCGTGCTGCTGGCGGCCCTGGCCATCCTCAACGCCTCGGGCGGCTACATGCGCGAACACATTTCCGACATGATGCGCCACAGCTTCACCATCAGCGCTTCATATCATCTCGACATCACCTCTATACAGCCGTTGATGATTTATTACATGAAGTCTCTCGCGGTCATTCTGTGGCCGCTGATGGCCGGCGTGGCGGCGGCGGGTGTGGCGGCGGCCATTTTTCAAAACGGCGGGCTGATATTCACTGTCGAACCGCTCATGCCCAAAATGGACAAGCTCAACCCCTTGAACGGTTTCGGCCGCTTTTTCAGCCCTTCCGCGGTGGCTGAACTGCTGAAATCGATGGTAAAAATCGCTATTGTCGGCTACATCTGCTACCTCGTGCTCCGGAATGAGATCGAATCCATCCCGCTGCTTTCCGACCAGAGCGTTGAGCAGATCATCCTCTTCGTCTCCCATGTGGCGGTGAAGCTGATGTTTTACGTGTTGCTGCTGATGCTGGCGCTTTCGGCCGCCGACTACGGTTTCCAGAAATACACGTACGAACAAAGCATCAAAATGACCAAGCAGGAGGTCAAGGACGAACGGAAGAACACGGAAGGCGACCCGCTGACAAAACAACGGATACGCACCGCCCAATACGCCATGTCCCGCAGGCGGATGATGCAGGAAGTCCCCAAAGCTGAAGTGATCATCACCAATCCCACCCACCTCGCCATCGCGCTGGCGTATGACCGCGGGAGGATGGCCGCGCCGACAGTGGTGGCAAAAGGGGCGGGACACATTGCGGAAAAAATTAAATTAATTGCGCGGGAAAATAACATTCCCATCGTGGAAGACAAGCCTTTGGCACGGCTATTGTTTAAGACACTGGATATAGGCAAGGCGATACCCGAAGAACTCTACCGGACAATCGCGGAAATCCTTGCTTATGTGTACAAGCTGAAGGGAAAGATTAAATAAAACAGCGTGTTAAACAATGAAAGGCCCTGAAACGAAATTTTGACGGGGTTTTGACCCTGTCGGCTTTTTGACAGAGGAATGAGGTAAAACATGGCGTCGGCGACTGAAACTAGTTCAATGCCTAAATTCGCCAAATTCAGCGATATTGGCATGGCCATCGGTCTTTTGGGCGTGGTGGCCCTTATGGTCATGCCGCTCCCCGCCTTCATGCTGGACCTTTTCCTCGCCCTCTCCATCACCACGGCGGTGATCATCATGATTATTTCCATATACATCAAGTCGGCGCTGGAGCTTTCCTCCTTCCCGTCAATCCTTCTGGTGGTTACGCTGTTCCGGCTCGCCCTGAACGTGGCGACCACCCGGCTCATCCTGCTCCACGGCAGCGAGGGTACCTCGGCGGCCGGAAAAGTGGTGGAGGCGTTCGGCAATTTCGTGGTCGGCGGCAACTACGTTGTCGGCACCGTCATTTTCCTCATACTGATCATCATCAATTTCGTGGTTATCACCAAGGGCGCTGTCCGCACCTCGGAAGTAGCGGCCCGCTTTACGTTGGACGCCATCCCCGGCAAACAGATGTCGATCGATGCCGACCTCAACGCCGGTCTCATCACCGAAGTGCAGGCGCGCCAACGCCGCCGCACACTCGAGCGCGAGGCCGATTTCTACGGCTCTATGGACGGCGCCATCCGCTTCGTCCGCGGCGATGCGATAGCGGGCCTTATCATCACCGGCATCAACATCCTTGGAGGCTTTGCTATCGGCATCCTCCAGCAGGGAATGAGCCTGTCCGACGCGTTAACCGTTTACACCCTGCTCACCATCGGCGACGGCCTGGTGAGCCAGATACCGGCGTTGGTCATTTCCACCGCCGCCGGCCTCATCGTCACCCGCGCCGCCAGCGAATCCGACATGGGAACCGATGTGGCCAAGCAACTGTTGCTGCATCCGCGCGCGTTTGCGGTGGCATCGGGGGCGCTCGGCTTTTTCGCCATCGTGCCGGGTCTGCCGCACATTGCATTTTTGGTCTTATCGGCCATTACCGGCACTATCTCCTACCTCACCTTCCAGGCGAGAACTGAAATGGAAGCGGTAACTAAGATCGAAGCCGAGAAGGCGGCGCAGGCTCCGGTACAGGAAAAAGTGGAAGCGCTTCTGCCGCTGGACACGATGGAACTGGAGATCGGCTATGAGCTGATCCCGCTCGTCGACGCCGCGCAGAACGGCGAACTGCTTGACCGGATAAAGAGCATCCGCCGCCAATTCGCCCTCGAATACGGGTTTATCGTGCCGCCGCTGCACATCCGCGACAACCTGCAGCTCAAGCCGAATGAATACTCCATCCTCATCAAGGGGGTGAAGGTGGCCGGCGGCGATATTTACATGAACCATTACCTCGCCATGGATCCGGGCACGGGCGTTGAGCCGATACCGGGCATCCGCACCGTCGAGCCGACCTTCGGCCTGCCGGCGCTTTGGATCTCGGAAGCCAACCGCGACCGCGCCAAATCGGCCGGTTACACGGTGGTGGATGTGGCGACCGTGCTTACCACGCACGTAAAAGAAATAATCCGCAGCCACGGCCACGAACTGCTGGGCCGCCAGGAAATCAACGGCCTGCTGGACAACTACAAGACCACGGCCCCGAAAGTGGTGGAGGAACTGGTGCCAAACGTCCTGACGCTGGGGCAGGTGCAGAAGGTGCTGCAAGGCCTGCTGCGCGAAAACGTCTCCATCCGCGACCTCGGCACCATCCTGGAAACCCTGGCCGATTGGGGCCACGTGACCAAGGATACCGACGTTCTGACGGAGTATGCGCGCCAGGCCCTGGCCCGCCCGATCAGCAATCAATATATGACCGCCGATGGAAAACTCCCGGTACTGACCCTCTCCCGCAAGACGGAAGACATGATCGCCGAATCGATCAAGCAAACGCAGCATGGCAGCTATCTGGCGATGGAACCGTCGGCGGCCCAACGTCTGATCGACACGGTCAAAAAGGAGATGGAAAAGTTTTCAATACTGAACTACCAGCCGGTCGTCATGGTATGCCCCGCGGTGCGGATGCACCTGCGGCGGTTGACGGAACGGTTTGTAAGCAACCTGGTGGTGCTGAGTCACAACGAAGTGATCCCCACCGTTGAAATAGAAACCCTTGGCGTGGTGAACATCTAATGCAAATCAAAACCTATCAGGCCCTCGACATGGCGGAAGCCATCGTCCGCATCAAGGCAGAACTGGGACCAAACGCCATTATCATGAGCAGCCGGAAGATCAAAAATGCCAATGGCGGCTACGGCATACTCGGCCGCCCTCTTATCGAAGTGACCGCCGCGGCCGACGATGAAGTGCGGCAGGATCAGCAGCAGCGCCGCCGCCAACCACAAAAACAGGCCGCCCCCCCAAAGCCTGAAACCCGCGCCACCGGCACTCCCGAGGCGTTGGCCGCCGCGCTTGATCCGCTGCGCGAAGAGATACGGGGACTGCGCGAATTGATAGGCGCCGCCGCCGAAACGGGGGCCGTGGGCCGTAACGAGATGACCCGCGCCGCCGGACTTTCGGAGGATCTCGGCTCACTCAAATCGATGATGTCGTTCATGCTGGAAAACACAAAATTCTACAAGGGACTCAACCTTGAACCGAACTACCTCGTCTGCTTCCGCCGCCTGGTCGAGCGCGGGGTGGAACATGAATTCGCCCTGAAATTGATAACGGAAGTGAAAGAGTGCGTTCCGGGCGGACGCGAACTGGATTTGAAAAACATAGTCGATCTCGTTATCGCCCGGATACAGGAAACAATGATCGTGGGCGAGCCGCTTACCGCCGCCACCGCCGCCACCGCCGCCGATGGGCCGCGCGTCATCGCGCTGATCGGGCCGACAGGAGTGGGAAAAACCACCACGCTGGCGAAAATCGCGGCGCAACTCGCCATGCAGGGAAAAAAGATCGGGCTTATCACCATAGATACCTACCGCATCGCCGCCGTGGAACAGTTGCGGACCTACGCACATATACTGGGATTGCCGCTGGAAGTGGCGCTCACCCCGCAGGATGTGCCGAAAGCATTGACCGCCCTGGCTGACCGCGACGTGATTCTGATCGATACCGCCGGACGCAGCCAGCGTGACGGAAAAAAACTGGCGGAGCTTGCCGGATTCGTGGGCCACGCCGCCATCGAGAACTATCTGGTGCTTTCGGCAGGAGCCGACGCCGCCTCACTGGATGAAGCGGTGCGCAACTTCGGCTGCGTGAATATTGCCGGCCTTATCTTCACAAAACTGGATGAAAGCGCCAAGCCCGGTGTGGTGGTGGCGCAAAATTACAAAACCGGCCTGCCCGTGGTGTATTGCACCACTGGCCAGCGTGTGCCGGAGGATATCGAAGCGGCGTCTGGCAGGCGGATCGGCGCGCGTTTGTTTAAAAAAGAGGCATAAAACGCCGATGTGGCTTAGAATTTAGGAGAACATGGTATGGATCAGGCGGAAACGCTCAGAAGGATGAGGCCGGCAATGCGCGAAACGGGAACCTTGAAACAGCAGATCAAAGGGATCGCCGTCGCCAGCGGGAAAGGGGGAGTCGGCAAGACCAACCTCGTCGCCAACATGGCCCTGCACCTCGCCAAGAGGGGCAACCGCGTGCTGATATTCGATGCCGACATGGGGTTGGGCAATATCCATATCCTGCTGGGCCTCGCCCCCCGCTTCAATGTGGCGCATGTGCTCACCGGCGTTAAACGGATGCGCGACATCCTTATCGATGGACCGGGCGGCATCAAGATACTCCCCGCCTCCACCGGCAACAAAAAATACAGCGAACTGACCGCCGAAGAGCGGCTGGTGCTCAAAACCGAAATGGAAGTGATCCAAAACGATTTCGACTACATCCTTTTCGACATAGGCGCGGGCATTTCATCCAACGTCATGTTCTTCTGCTCGGCGGCCCAGGACATTCTGGTGGTCGCCACGCCGGAGCCGACATCGTTCTCCGACGCATATGCCATCATGAAAGTGCTCTCGCGCGACTACAAGGTGAAAGGCTTCCGCCTTGTCGTCAACAGCGCGCGGGACCGCATCGAGGCGGTCAACATCTACAAGCGGCTGGTGATGGTGGCGGATAAATTCCAGCTCGGCGTAAAGATCGATTTTCTGGGGCACCTCTCCATGGATGTGGCCGTGCCGAACGCCGTGCGCAAACAGAGGCTCTTTTCCGACCTTTTCCCGAACGCCGAAGCGACCAGGAATGTCGCCAGCATCGTTGACACCCTGGTGAAGACCGCCGCCACCGCGGGCGACATCAATTGGGCTAACGTGCTGGGGGCCGAGGGCGCATGACCTCGTTGGCGAAGAAAATCCCCGTGGGGGTGGGGCTTCTGCTCTTCGGCGTTGCGGCCTGCGTGGCAATGCTGAAAGGGGCCGGACTTCCCACCGCGATGATCCGCGGTATCATCGCCGGCGTCATCGGCGCGCTGTTCGCCTTGTTTCCCGCCTATCTGATATTCTCCGAACCGCTTCCGCAACCCAAAGCCCCGCCGGGATTGGAGAACCTCGAGGAACAGTTCAAGCCGAAAACCGGGCAGTAACCTTTCTTGGTGGCCCCGCGATGCGCGTCGTATAATGGGCGTAACCCTTATGAAACGACATGCCGCGCCGGTTCTGGCGCTTATCGCCTTCTCTTTCGCGTTATACGCTAACACTTTCCACAACGAATTCGTGTGGGATGACTTCCTGTTTATCGTCAACGCGAAGGATATCCGAAACATCGACCTTCCGCGCTTTTTTAGCGAAGGGAGCGCGAGCCTTTACCGCCCTTTGCGCACAACCCTTTACGCTTTGACATATCACTACGGCGGGCTAAATCCGGCGGCGTATCACCTGGTCGGAAAAACGATGAACGCCCTGACAATTGCGGCGCTCTATGCCTTGCTGACCCTTCTGTTTGAAAACAGGGGGGCCGCTTTTTTGGGAGCGCTCCTTTTCGCGGCCCACCCCATTCACACCGAGAAGGTTGCATTCATCGCTTCCGCTTACGATAGTCCCGCCGACCTCTTGTGGCTCTTGGCGTTCGCGCTTTATCTGCTTCACCGCAAGCGGCAACCACCGTTTGCGCTGACCGTATCAGTGCTCGTTTTCGCCGTGGGCCTCCTCTTTGGGGAAAACGCGGCGGTGCTGCCGCTGGTGATCGTATTGTACGATTTCACTTTTGGCAGACGGGATAAAAATGCGGCGCGATGGATTCCCTATTTTGCGGTACTGGCCGCGTATCTGGCCTTGCGGACATCCGTGTTGGGCGCGGTGGCCCGCGAAGGGGGGCATACGCTGAATCCCGACATGCTTGGAAATTTCCTGACAATGTCGAAAGTAAGCCTTCTATACGCCAAACTTTTGCTCTGGCCCTGGCCGCTGCTCGCCGTCCGCGAAGTGAAACAGGCCGTTTTCCCTTATCCGCCGCAACTGTATTTGACCGCCATCGCTGTGACGGCTTTGCTGATCGCCGCGTGGCGTCAACGACTTGAGCGGCCTTGGGTTGCATTTACCGCATTCTGGTTTTTTGTGGTCATTTCACCGAATCTCAACTTCATTCCGACTGGCAACCTGATGGCGGAACGGTACCTGTATCTCCCCTCGGCCATCCTTTCTTTCACGGTGGCCGCGGGTTATCTGGCCGTTGAAGCGGACCGCCGCCGGTGGACGGCGTTCCTCCTGACGGCTATTGCCGTCATTGCCGCTTTCTCTGTTCTCACCATGCGGCGTAACGGCGATTGGCGCAATGAAACGCTGCTGTGGAACCGCACGTTGCTCATAAAACCGGATGCTACCATAGCCCTGCTCAACCTTGGAGTGGCCGCGCAGAATAACCGCGAATGGGCGGCATCAGAAAGCCTGCTAAAGCACGCGGTGGCATCGGAGCCTGAAAGTGACGGCCCGCTGGAACATCTGGCCGATCTTTATATGGAGCAGGGACGGGGAAATGATGCGTTACCCGTATTGGAAAAGGCTTACGCGGTCCGCAAGCGGGATACCCTCCTGCTCAAGATCGTCCAGGTGAAGATAAACCAACAGGAATATGCCTTGGCCGAAGCGATGCTCGATGGTCTTTTGCGGCGATATCCCAAATCTTCACGGGTTTGGATGGCATACGGAGGGTTGCGCTATTTTCAGGGAAAGGAAGGGTGGACGGCGGCATACGTCCGCGCCCACGCGTTGTCGGATGATAAACAGGATGTGATCTACAGGCTGGCCACCGCCTGGCGCATGCGGGGAAAACCGGCGGCGGCCTTGCGGATCGTGGAAATCGGGCTTGAAGAGGCCCCAGCCAGCAGACAACTGCTTGGGCTGGCCGCCGAACTGAAATCCGAAAAACCAGAGAGACCATGAAGCCCAAAATGGGGGATAATAGCGAAACAAGGAGTGGTGGCCGATAATGGAATGGAGCGGTTTCGTTAAACAGTTTGTGGCGATTTTCGCCGTAATCGACCCGGTGGGAGCCGTCTTTTTTTTCATCATGTTTACCCGGAATCTCCCCCCCCGCGAAAAAGCGCGTACCGTCTACGTGGCCCCGGCGGCAATGGCGCTGACCCTGATGCTGGCCTTCTTTTGGGGTGAGAACCTGCTCTGGCTGTTCGGGATAAGCATTTATTCATTCATGGCGGGCGGGGGAATACTCATCCTTCTCACGGCAATCGCGATGATGGGGGCCTACGCCCCGCTTCTCAAAAGCACCGCCGCGGAGGAACGGGAAGCGGAAGAGAGCCAGAATGTGGCGGTTGTTCCGTTGGCGGTGCCCTTGCTCGCCGGCCCCGGCGCCATTACCACGGTTATCATTGCCCACAACGCGGCGCAAAGCTTGGCGGCCGGAACCATGATGGTGGCTATCATCGCGGTTATCGCCGTCATCACGCTGCTGCTGTTCATGCAGGCGGACCGGATTGCCGCGCTGCTGGGCAGAACCGGCATGAACATCTTTACCCGGCTGCTCGGCCTGATCCTCACCTCCTATGCCGTGGAGATTATCGCCGCCGGGATCAAGGGGCTTTTCAGCGGCCATTAGCCTTTACCGGTTAAAACGGAACAACGGCGCCGGCCGCTCTTAATGCGGGGCATATTTCACCCGGCAGAGGCATACATTCCGGGTTACAATGCCCCGCATGGTCATTAAGGCAGCGGAAACAATACATGAAATTGCTTGACCGGTATCTTTTCAGCGAGATTTTCAAGCTGTTCGGGCTCTGTCTTTTCGTCCTCATGGCGATTTTAACCCTGGAAAAGGTCAACTTTATCGCCAATATGACGGTGGGAAGCGCGATAAGCGGCGGCGAGCTGGGACGCCTGCTCCTTTACACCGCCCCCGCCTTCCTGGTGCTTACCATCCCGCTGGCGGTGCTGTTGGCCACGTTGATCACCTTTTCCCGCTTGTCGGGCGACAGCGAAATTATCGCCATGCGCGCTTGCGGCGTCAGCTTTTACCGTGTCCTTTTCCCGGTCATGTTGCTGGCTACGGCCGCCGGATTGCTCTCGCTGTGGCTTTCGCTGGACGTGCTGCACCGGGGCAACTATCTTTTCAATTCCCAAATCGCCGATTTCGTCAGCCGCCGGTTTACCGCCGCGCTGGGCGAGCACACGTTCTTTGACCGGTTTCCCGGCACCGTCATTTACGTTGACGAGAAGGAAAGAGGAAGCGGCCACTTGAAAGGAGTTTTCATCTTCGATGGCGCCGGCAAAAACAATCCCCGCCTGATAACGGCACGGGAGGGAATCCTGTCGCGCAGCCCATCCGATGAAATCGTATTCCGCCTTGCCGGCGGCACCTTGTACAGCGGCGACGCAAAAACGTGGCGCACCATACAGTACGGCGAATACGAAATGGTCATGGACACCGGCGGCAAACGGCATGCCTTCATAAAAGGGGAACGGGAACTTTCATTTGGCGAACTTCGGGATGAAGCCGCGCGGGCGCAAAATGCGCCGCAACGAAACGCCTTTCTGGTGGAGATGCAAAAGAGGCTGGCGCTGCCGTTCGCCTGCGTCATCCTCGCGCTGCTGGCCGCCCCCCTGGGCCTGCAAGTGCATCGCGGCGGGGGAAGGGGAGGCATCGGCATGGGGATCATGCTTATCATGGTTAATTACCTGCTGCTGATGTTTGGCGAGAGCATGGGGCGCGAGGGGAAGTTGCCGCCCGTATTCGCGATGTGGGTGCCGAATCTGGTGATGGGCCTGCTGGCCGCCGTGTTTCTTGTGCGCGCCGGACGCGAAACGGGGCCGTTGGCGTTGCAGCTATGGTTTGATGAAACCCGCGCCCGCGCGGCCCGGTTGTTCAGGAAAAACGGCGGCTGATGTTCACGGCGTTTAACGAAAAGCTTTTCTGGATCATCAACGGGGCGCATGCGCCGCTGCTTGATCCTCTCATGCACCTCATCTCTTTCACCGCCTATTCCGTTCCGGCAGCCATTATCGCGATAGCCGCATTCCGGATGTATGGCGGATCGGGATGGCGTAATGTGGCGTTGCTGGCTGCCGCGATGCTGCTGGCCGGCGGGATCGTTCACGCCGTAAAGCAAAATGTCGCCGTGGACCGCCCACTCACCCGTTTCGCCGCGAAAAATCCCGCGGAGAAAACCGTGGTTCACGCCCCGTACGAACAGCTGTATCACGGTTCGTTTCCTTCGGGACACACACAGACCGCTTTCAGCGTTGCGGCCCTCATGGCTCTGCTGTTCCGCCGCCACCGCGTCTGGTGGTTTTCGTGGGCGGCGCTGGTGGGAATCTCCCGCGTCTACCTTGGCTCCCACTTTCCCGTCGACGCGCTGGCCGGGGCATGCATCGGCGCGGCGGTTTCAGCCGGCACGTTCTACGGATTCATGGCAAAGGGGTGGATCGCCCCTCCGCAACGCAGGTCTGCCTTTTTCCTCTGGGAGTAACCGCTCCGCCACGACGTTATGTCGGCAACGAAGACTATTTCTTGGGGACTTTTTCCCAGTCTTTCAGAAACCGCTCGATGCCCACATCGGTGAGCGGATGCTTCGAAAGCTGCTGGATGACGCTGAACGGAATGGTCGAAACATCCGCGCCCATCAGGCAGGCCTTCACGAAGTGCATCGGATTGCGGATCGAGGCGACGATCACCTCGGACTGATAGCCGTAGTTGCCGTATATTTGGACGATCTGTTCCACCAATCCCATGCCGTCTTCGGAAATGTCGTCGAAGCGGCCGACGAACGGGGAAACATAGGTGGCCCCGGCTTTGGCCGCCAGAAGCGCCTGGCTGGGGGAAAAAATAAGGGTGACGTTCGTTTTGACACCTTCGGCGGTGAGGGCTTTGCAAGCCTTCAGGCCGTCGACAGTCATCGGAAGCTTCACCACGACGTTCTCGCCCAGCTTGGCCAGCACGCGGGCTTCCTTCAACATGCCGCCGGTATCGAGCGAAATAACCTCCAGGCTCACCGGCCCTTTGACTTCAGCGAGTATCTCTTTCGCCACGCTGTCGAAATCCCGGCCGGTCTTGGCGATAAGGGACGGGTTGGTGGTGACGCCGTCCAGAATGCCGATGCGGTTGGCTTCCTGTATCTCTTTTATGTCCGCCGTATCGATAAATATCTTCATCTGTGCTCTCCCAATCTTTTCAAAGTTTCCAGCGGCTTTGCCAGGATATCGCGGTCACGCAAAACCCAGTGTTGTTTATCGGCCTGCCGGTAGGCGCGAATGGCTGGCAACAATTGTAACGCTTCCACCAACGCCAGCAGGAATTTTTTTTTGAACGTGATCAGCGAAAAAAGGGTGCGCCAAAAAAGGAAAAAAAAGTGCCAGAAAAGCAGGTTTCCGTCCGCAATCAGCTTCCAGTGGAAAATAAGCCGGTTGCGCTGGCTGACGTAGAGCATCCGCGAACTGGGGGGGAGCTTTTGGGCGGTGCCATGCACCTTGTGATACACGAGGCAGCGCGGCTCGAAGACCGTCTTCCATCCCCGCTTCCACGCCCGGTAGCCCAAATCCGTATCCTCCCATATATACGGGGAGTAGAGCGGATCGAACCCCCCCATTTGAGTGAACATCGATTTGCGGAACGCCACATGCGCGGTGATGCCATAGAGGGAATAAAGGGTTCCCGCCGCCGCGCGTTGCTGTTCCGGTACATCGTAGTTTTCCCACGCGCGGATGAATCCGCGTGAAAAACGCCCCACCTGCCCGCCGCTTTGGAACGTGGTTTTATCGAAGCGGTGGGCGCGCATGGTCACCGCGAAAACCGAAGGGTCGTCGAAGTGGGGCAGGGCGGGCGCGATGAAATCCTTTTCCACTTTCACATCGTTATCCATGAAAATGATGATCTCGTTCCTGCATTGGGCAATGACGGTGTTGCTGGCGATCGGGCTGCCGCTGCGTTGCTCAAGCCGGAAAAACCGCACCTGTGGAAATTTGACCCGCATCATCTCAGCCGTGCCATCGTCTGAGCCGTCGTCCGACACGCATACCTCGTTGTCCGGATGTCCGTGAAAGGCGGCGGCTTCTAAAAGCGATGGCAGGCATTCCTCCAGCAGTTCGCGGCCGTTGTAGGAACGCGTGGCGATGGAAACGCCGCAACGGGCGTGATCGGCCGCCGGAGGGGAATCAGACACGCTGTGCCGAGCGGTGCGTGAGAATGTTGATGACCGCCCGTTTTGCTTCCGCCAGCTTGATCTTGGTCATGCAATGAACACCGGTGTGGGGGCAGGCTTTCTGGTCGCATGGCTGGCATTCCATCAACGGCGCGTTGCGTATCACCTTGGCATTATCGGATACCGGCCCCCATATGGCGGGGTTGCTGGGCCCGAAGAAGGAAACAACCGGCACGCCGAGCGCGGCCGCCATATGCATCGGCCCCGAATCGTTGCCGATAAAAAGGTCGCATGAGGCGATAAGCGCCGTGAGATGCCCCAGCTTGAGGTTGGTGGCGATAAGCCCCCGTTTGCCGCTGTAGGACACGATGCTGGCAATTTCCGCGATATCGGCGTTATTGCCCGCGTAAACCACTTTTACCCCCAGCTCGTCGGCCATCCAGCAGGCCATCTGGCCCATTTTTTCCGCCGGAAGCCGTTTGATATCCACCCGCGCGCCGGGATGTATCATCACCAGGCGGTCTTTTTCCGATACGCCGAACTTGCGCAAAAATCCGGTGACGAACCCCTTGTCCTCCGGGCGGTAGCCGAGATAGAGCTTTTTTTCCTCCGGCATTACGCATCCAACCGCACGTACGGCGTTCAGAAGCACATCGGAGGTGTGCGAGGCCGGATCGGCCGCTGGAATGGAAATATTGTAAAACAGCTTGCTGCGCAGCCGCAGCCGGTACCCCACCCGGTAGCGCGCCCCCGAAAGCCAGGCCAGCGGGGCGCTGCGAGGCCCCCCATGCAGGTCGATCACCAGGTCGTATTTTTGTTTCCGGATTTTCGCGATAAATTTGAATCCCATCGCCATTTTTTGGAACCACGTCATGCCCGAGGTGTCGCGCTTGTGCAGAATAAGATAGTCGATGTTCGGATGGCCGACGCAGATGTCTTCAAACACGTCGTCAATCACCATGTCGATCCGCGCGGCCGGAAAGGTGAGCCGCAACGCTTCCAGCGCCGGAGAGCTTAAAATAATGTCTCCGATCGAGCGGTAACGCAAGACCAGAATCTTCTTTATAAGATTCTTTTGCATGTCCATCCTTGGCCCATTCTCCGGTTATTTATTGCGCATAATTGTATACTAACATGGCAGATATGGGGACAAAAATAATGGCGGTAATCATTGATTATTCGGCGGTGGCGCTCCTTGCCGCAAGCCCCGCCGGTGAAGAGCTTATTTCAATTCCCGCCGGATGGGCGCTGGGATTGCCGCTGTGGAGCGTGGTTGCGGTATCGCTTGTATTCAATTTTTTGCCGGTACCGGTGTTGCTGAAATTAACGGATATTGCCGGTGCGCACCCGTATATAGCCCGTTTCACCGGTTTTTTCCGGCGGGAAAAGGTCTTGAGGCTGGCCCAAAAATACGGCTCGGTGGGGATCGCGTTGCTTGCGCCGCTCGTCGGGGTGTATGCAATGAGTGTTGCCGCATGGGTGCTCGGTATTCCGAAATGGAAAACGATGCTTTACATCGCGCCAGGATTATTGCTGTACGCCGCAGGGTGTGTGGCGGTGCTTACCGGGGGGGGGGGGGGGGG
>JAHFEJ010000082.1:0-945 GCA_023248535.1 Nitrospinales bacterium
TGGATGCCGCGTGGATGATGTAGTCGATATCTCCCAGCGAGGAAGGATCGAACTTCGTTATATCCGCTGTCACCGTGCGGATGGCGCCGCTTTGCCCGAATGCCGCCAGCCACGGCGGCACGCCCCGGATGAAATTGTCGAGGCAGATGACCCGGCACTTCTTTTTCAGTACCGTGTTGTTGGCGTGGGTGAGGAAATTGATGAGATAGTATCCCAAAAAACCGGCGCCGCCGGTAAGGAGGATGGTGGCGTCTTCCAGTTGTTGCGTCCGCCCTCCCAGCGAGGCGGCAATTTCCCGCATATCGTCCGCGACAATGCTTACATCAGGTTCAGGCATGTTTTCGTATTCCGTGGAAGGTTTAGCATGACGTTAAAAACTGGCTGATTATAGCCTGAATAAAACAAGCTCTTCAATCGCCCAGTTGCCGCGTATCAGCCGGTGAAGGCGCGGATGGCGGCGCAGACCCGGCTCACGTCGCCGTCGGTGAGGCCGGGATGCAGTGGAAGCGAGAGCAACTCTTCGTAGAGCGCCTCCGTTACCGGCAATTTCACCGCGCCGCAGCCGTAGAAGGTGAGGAGGTGGTTCGGTTTGTAATGAATGCCGCTTTCGATGTTCTCCGACGCCAGATGCGCCTTGAGCGCGTCGCGGCGGCCGTTTTTCACTTTCACCGGCAGGATGTGGGGGATGACCGATGTTTCATCCCATTCAAAAAGCCCGATATGCTTCACGTCCGCCAATAGCGCGCGGTACCGCTTTGCCAACGCCACGCGCCGCGGCGCGAATTCCACCGGAAAGCGTTTCAACTGCACCCGGCCGATGGCGGCAAAGATGTTGCTCATGTGATAGCGCCAACCCTGCGCGCGCACGTCGAATTCCCAACTGCGCTCCCCCGAAAAGCGTTTTTCAGTGTCTTTTTCCACGCCAAGCAGGCGGGCGTCTTTCAC
>JAHFEJ010000082.1:955-11773 GCA_023248535.1 Nitrospinales bacterium
CGCTGACGATGGCCCCCCCCTCGCCGCTGGTGATGTTCTTGATGCCGTCAAAACTGAAACAGGCCGCGTCGCCGAACGAGCCGATCATCTTCCCTTGGTGGCGGCAGCCGAACGCGTGCGCGGCGTCTTCGATCACGCGCAGGCCGTACTTCGCCGCGAAGGCATGCAGCGCGTCGAGGTTTGCGGGATAGCTGGCGTAATGCACCGCCACAATGGCGCGGGTGTTGGGGGTGATGCGCCGCGCCGCATCGGCAAGGTCTATTGCGCCGGTCAGCGGGTCGATTTCGCAGGCCACCGGCACCGCGCCGGCCGCGCTGATCGCCTGAAAGGTCGCCACAAACGTGAGCGATTGCACCAGCACTTCCCCGCCCGGCGGAACCATCGCCTGCACCGCAAGATGCACGGCGGCCGTGCCGCTGTTTACGGTCGCTACATTTGCGGCGGGAACGCCTAAGAAGGCGGCGATCTCTTCTTCAAAGCGCTGAACTTCCGCCCCCATGCCCAGGTAGCCGTCTTCGGTGATTACGCGCGCGGCGGCGGCGGCCTCTTCAGAGCCGACGATTGAACGGGACAGGCGTATTTTATTCTTCATCCGCGACAGTATATACCGGTACAGCCCAGTCGAAATAGCCCGGAAATGGACTGGGGTACAACAATGATTTCAATTATCCATTATCCATTTGGTTGGTGTTAACGTGACCACGAATTTTACTGTGGGGTGTAACGTAATCGACCCTCGTGTTGGTTATTAATACACAATTTGAATATTTTATTTTTGCCGTATCTTCTACTACATTGAAATAACGATGTTTTGTTCTTGGTTCATAAATTGCAATACTTCAAGGATGTAATAATACCTAATAGGGCTAATTTATGAAATTTGCAACAAAGCTTTCCTTGCTGTTTTCAGGGATTTTTCTGATCCTCAGTTTTTTTATAACCGAGATGGTCGTCTCCTCCAGCCGCGAAACCCTTGAACGCATTATTCAAACCCAGATGGAACGCCGGACGGCGGAAAAAATGGATAGGATCGACAAATTCTTTTTTGAACGGGACCTGGATACCAAGATGATGGCGACTGATTCCGTCTTGCGATCGAAAAAAATATCTCCCGATCTCATCAGTGCCCGGCTAAAGGAACTTTCAAAAAATAGCGGCAGTTATATTTCGTTGTCATTTTTTGATATGTCCAGAAAAAGGATCGTCGATACATTGGGGCAAGACGCAGGAAGAGTTCATTCCCTGTCGGAATACTGGCCTGAGATCGAATCGGGCAAAGAAAGCGCCTTTGACATGTATTATTCCGAATCTTTGCGAATTCCCGTATTCCACTTTGCCAAGGTGGTAAAAAATGATGCCGGCGCGCCCTTGGGAGTTCTGGTGGCAAGGGTGTCCACCGGGTGGCTGGATGAAATCGCGAAACAGACGGCCATGCCGGAAATAAAAGTGGAGATCGTGAACAGGGATGGGTTGGTGATCTACTCCAGTTACAACCCCGGCGGCGTCCTGAAGGAGCATTCAATTTACTGGGAAAATATTAAAGCCGAGATCGGGCGGGGGAAGGTAGAAAAAAGTTACCGTTTAAAATCCCCCGGCAAGGAAGAAGAGATCGTGGTCTATGGTACAGGCCAAGGGTACAAGGATTTCACGGGAAACGGATGGACCCTTATAGCCCATATGCCTGGCAAAGCGGTTTTTGCGCCCGCCATCGAATTGCGGAACCGCTTATTGATCATTATGGCCGCGGGCGGCGGCTTCAGCTTGCTGGCGATAGTGCTTTTTGCCCGGACCGTGTCACGTCCCCTTTCAAGGCTGAGCGCAGCCGCCGGGAAAATCGGCAGGGGCGATCTGGATGTGAGAGTGGCGGTTGATTCCAACGATGAGGTGGGGGGACTGGCCGCCAGAATAAACGAAATGGCGGCAAACATTTCCACCTCGCACAAAGCGATGGAAAAGGCCAAGAAAGAGGCTGAAGAGGCGACCAAGCTAAAAGACAAATTCATCATGCTTTTATCGCATGACCTGAAAACACCGCTCGTCGGAATGCAGGGAATGATGCAGCTTGTTCAGGACCAACCGGATATCCGGCCTGAAAACCGGCGAATGGTTGAACTGGCCATCCAAGGCAGCAAGCGGATGTTGGACATGATAGACAAACTGCTCGATGTCGGCCGCATCCAATCGGGGAAACTGCATCTGAAAAGCCGCTATTGTGACGGCGCCGAGATCATCCGCGAAGCTGTGGAAACCGTTGGAACCATGGCGTCCCAGAAAGGGATAACCATACGAAATACCGTCCCGGATAAGATCATGGTGCTCGCCGACCCCGTTTTCCTAAAAGAGGTTTTTGGCAACCTGTTGTCAAATGCCATCAAATTCAGCGAACAGGGAAAGGCCGTAACCGTCAAGTATCTCCCCGGAGAAAACATGGTTTTTGCCGTTGAGGACAGCGGTGTCGGCATCCGTCCCGGCGACTTAAAAAAAATTTTCAGTTTCCATGAGAAGACAACCACCAACGGGACAATGGGCGAAACTGGCACCGGCTTTGGCCTTCCGCTCTCCGCCGATATCGTGGGGGCGCTCAATGGCAAGCTGGAAGCCCGATCAAGCCCCGAAGGCGGCGCCTCGTTACTTGTCACTTTGCCGAAACCCGCGCCGAAGCTCCTTATCATGGAAAACCACCCCGGTTCGTGCAATGAGTTAAAAATCTCGCTGGAGGAGCGGGGATTCAAGGTGAGGATGACCGCCCACGCATTGAAAATTCTGGAATCGTTGAAAGAGGAACGGTTCGACTTGCTGGTGGTGGAGCTTTCCACCGCCAAGGATACCGGGGCCGAGCTTCTTCGATTGGTAAGCTATGATATGGCGCTGGAAGGGATGCCGGTGTTGGAGATAGGGGAGGACACGCGCGGCCACGCCACGGATCATGCCAATCGTGAAAATATGCCGATCAGCAGCGCGGATATCGCGATGATCGTCGAGAGAATATATTCCCTGCTTATGGCCGATAATTCCCCGCAAAAGGAATAACCGCCAAATGGCATGGGAATATACCGGTTCTGCCTCGAAAGATAGGAGTAAAAAAGGGTACTAGGGAAGGGAATTGCTGTTCTCTTCAATGAATTTTTGGCCGGAATATTGGATGAAGTGTCGAATGAAGTTCAAAGCGGCATCGGCAAAGATCAAATCAAGGATAATTTTTCTCGTTATTGCCCTCCTTTTGCTCTCGCTGACGGCGATCGGTTTCAGCAACAGCGTGCTTTACCGCATCGCGTTAGGCCAGGCGGGTGAAATGCTTGGGTACGCTTCAAAGAGCCACGCGCTTTTTCTTGAGTATTCCATCCGGCACCAAAAGGAAGAGGCCGGGCGGACCGGCGTTCCTTTTGACATCAAGGACGCCCTTTCGCTTTACCGCCAGCAATTGGAATCCGGCATTGTTTTCGGCGAGACGGGGGAGAGCGTTATCGCCCGGCGGGAGGGAGATATGATCCGTTTCTTCGTGAACAACCGGCAGAAGAATTCCAGCTCCCCGATCATCATCCCCTTTGATTCGGGCGAAACGGCGATTCCAATGAGACTGGCGCTGTCCGGAAAATCGGGAACGGTAATTGCCCAGGATTACCGCGATATAAAGGTGCTGGCGGCATATGAACCGCTTCCCTCGATGAACAACCTGGCCATCGTCACCAAGATGGACCTTGTCGAGATACGGGAACCGTTTATAAAAGGGGCTTGGCGGTTATTCCTGTTTATTTTCATCGTTATCGTTGGCGGCGTATTGATATATCTGAAGGCGATAACGCCGATGATACCGCTTCTTATGGAAAGCGAGGAACGGCTGATGACGCTTATTAACGGCATCGACGAATCGCTGCTATTTTTAGACACCGCCGGAAAGGTACTGCTGGTCAATGAGGTCGCCGCCAAGCGGATGAACCGGTCTTCCTCCGATCTGATCGGCCGGGATATTTTCAGCTTGTTTCTTCCTGGGATCGCCGCCACAAGGAGGCGGAAATTCGGGGAGGCGGTGGAGACCGGCATGGCGGTGCATTTTGAAGACGAGCGGAACGGACGTCATTACCACAACTCGTTCTTTCCGGTAATGGGCGACAGGAGGGGAAATGTCGTTTCGATAATTGTCCATGCCCGCGATATGACCGGGCACGTCAAATCGCAAAACGAGATCATGGCGGCGAAGGAGCGGGCGGAAGAGGCGACCCGCCTGAAGGACAAATTCATCATGCTGGTGTCGCACGACCTGAAAACGCCGCTCATCGGCATGTTGGGAATACTGCAGCTTCTTCAAAAACGGACGGAAAACACCGAGGAAGCCATGCTGTGCATCAACATGGCGGTTCAAGCCAACAAGCGGATGATCCGCATGATAGACCAGCTGCTTGATATCAACCGCATCCGCGCCGGCAAGCTGCAATTGAAATGCCGATATTGCAACGGCGCCGAAATTGTGAAAGAGGCCGTGGCGACCGTTGAAGGCATGGCGGCCCAGAAAGGGATAACCATACGGAACATGGTGTCTGAAAAGACCATGGTGATAGCCGATCCCGTTTTTTTGCAGCAGGTCTTCTGCAACCTGTTGACCAACGCGGTCAAATTCAGCGGACAGGGAACAACCGTGGCCATTAAGGTCTCCTCCGGCGAAGAAATGGTTTTTAGCGTCGAAGACAACGGCGTGGGCATCCCTCCCGATAAAATGAAGAGCATCTTCAGCTACCACGACAGGACCTCGACGCGTGGAACGGAAGGGGAGGCCGGTACGGGGTTTGGCCTTCCCCTTTCCGCCGACATCATGGAGGCGCTCAACGGCAAGCTGAAAGCCGAATCCCGGCCGGAAGGCGGCACCTCTTTTTCGGTTGTGTTGCCAAATCCCACGCCAAAGATCCTTGTCATGGAAAGCGGCCCCGGCTCGTGCGATGCGTTGAATGACCTGATGAAGAAACGCGGATTCACGGTCACGGCCAGCACCCATGCCCTTAAAATACTGGAAATGCTGAGGGCGGAGCGGTTCGATTTCCTGCTGGTTCAGCTCTCCGCCACCAAGGAGACCGGGGCCGAGCTTCTTCGTTTGGTCGCCAATGACCATTCGCTGAAAGGCATGTCGCTGTTGGCGATAGGGGATAACGCATGCTATGCAAAAATCGGCGATAATAATCAATCTTCCGGGGATATAATTAATTGCGGCCCGGAGTCGGCGATGGTCATCGAGAGAATATATTCCGCGCTTATGGAAGATGGTTCCGCGCAGAAAGGATAAACACCATGGAGCATGCACCCCTAACGATCCTTGTCGTTGACGATGATGAAGCGGTGCGTCTGTACCTTTCCGCCATACTTCGCAAAAACGGCTATGTGGTGCTGGAAGCCCAGGACGGGGCCGCCGCCATAACCATCATGCGGGAACGGGGCAAGGAGATCGCCGCCGTTGTCAGTGATATCCGCATGCCCAATATCGACGGGCTGAAACTGGCCGAACTGAATTACCAGAACGGCTTCCTGCCGTTCATCGCCTGTACGATGATCTCGGATGCGGCCACGGCGCTGAAGTTCCTCAAATTCGGCGTTTGCGACTATGTGGTGAAACCGGCGGAGGAAACCGTCCTGTTGGGCACGGTGCGCAACGCCATCGCGCGGCGCCATCTCCCCCGGCTGTTCGTCGATGATGAGACGCCGCTTCCCGGCAACATGGGGATCATCACCATCTCGGCCCGTTTCGCCGCGATACACCGCGCGCGCGGATGGCTGGAGCTGAAGGCAAGCGGCATCATGCCGCCGGCCGAGCAGCGGCGCTTCATCACATTCGCCTCCGAATTCCTGATGAACGCCTACGAGCACGGCAGCCTGAAGCTGTCGGAGGTGGAAAAATCGGGGCTGCTGGAAAACGGCGGATACCACGACGAACTGCGCCGCCGCGAGCTGGAGTGCAAAGCGAAGATCGAAGTGGCGGTCTCGATCGTGGGAGACGAGATCGCCTTGAGCGTTACCGACGCGGGGTACGGATTCGATTACCAACGCTATCTGAAGATGTCCGAGCCTGAAATGCTTGACCGCCTCATCATGCCGAATGGGCGCGGTATCCAGATGGCCATGCAGTATTTCGACAGCATCACCTTCAGCAGGGGCGGCGCGGGAGTAATACTCACGAAGAAGATACCGAAAGGTTAACGCCGGGGCCGTGCGGCGATCTCCCAATTTCTGGAGAAGGAGGGGTGTTTCGCCGGTACAACGGAATTTATTCTGTTGTTGGCCCGAAAGGGCCAAGAAGACTTGCCCCCTTCGGGGGCAACCGCAGGATGAATCCCGCGGTACCCATGCCGCTGAATCACCCAATGGGTGAAAACCATTCGTTGTGTTACACTAAGCTTTGCGGTTTTTGGCGGGAAATGCCCACCTCAAACGGTGAAATGCATCTCCCGCAATGTTGGGGGGATGTTAGGGGGCTTATGAAAAAAGTGTTCTCCGGCGGCGGTTTCACCCTGATCGAGCTGATCATGGTTATTGTGATCCTGGGCATCCTCGTCGCGGCCGCCGTCCCCCGGTTTATGGATCTGTCAGCGAGCGCCCAATCCGCCGCCACGGATGCCATTGCCGCTTCCCTTTCTTCCGCGAGTTCGATGAACGCGGCCGCCTGCAAAGTGAAGAATGCCGGGGCGTTGCCGTCTATCACCACCTGTGCCGGCGCGGCCGCCCTGTTGGAAGGGGGCGTGCTGCCGAACGGTTACGCCATCGGCGGAACCGCGCCAACCTGCACGGTCACCCATACCGCCACCAGCACGATTGCGAACTGGCCCCTGACCCCCACCGCCGCCGCCTGCCTGTAAGCCGTCCCGGTTTTTCCCGTTTCCCCTTCTCCCGCTCCTCCTATATAATCGACCCATGAGAAAAAAACTGATCGCCGGCAATTGGAAACTGTTTAACAACGCCTACGAAACCGAATCGTTGATCAATAAGCTGATAGACTTGCGCGCCGCCGAAATGGGGGCGGACGTGGTGGTGGCCCCTCCCTTTACCAGTTTGCACGCGGCGCACCGGGCGGCAGGCCGCTCCGGCATTGAATTGGCCGGTCAGGATGTTTTTTGGGAAGAAAAGGGGGCTTTTACGGGCGAAATCGCCCCCGGCATGTTGCTGGATGCCGGTTGCAAGTGGGTCATCATCGGCCACTCCGAGCGCCGCCAGTATTTCGGCGAGACCGATGAAACGGTCAACCGCAAGATCAACGCCGCGCTCAAGGCCGGCCTCAAGCCGATAGTCTGCGTGGGGGAAACCCTGCGGGAACGGGAATCGGATCAGACCACCGCCGTGATCGGCAAACAGCTCGAAGGCGGCTTCGCGGGCATTGCCGCCGGGATGTTCGAAAAAATCACCGTTGCCTACGAGCCGGTGTGGGCCATCGGCACCGGAAAGACCGCCACCGGGCGGCAAGCCCAGGAGGTGCATGCTTTCATCCGCGGTTGGCTGGGAAAAAAACATGGCGGCGCCACCGCACAGATCGTCCGCATCCTTTACGGCGGCTCGGTGAAAAGCTCAAATGCCGCCGAGCTTATGGCCCTGCCCGACATTGACGGCGCGCTGGTGGGGGGAGCCAGCTTGATTGCGGATGACTTCAGTGCTATCATCCGCCTTTCGGCCAAAACCGGAAAATAAGGTTTTTGGGCCGCATGTCGGCCGGTTGTGAGTACAGGGCTTGTTGCAGGGAGATACCTTTAGAATGTTGAATACGCTTCTTATTATCGTCCACGTATTCGTGGCGCTGGTTCTTATCCTCGTGGTGCTGCTCCAGTCCGGCAAAGGGGCCGGCCTCGGCGCCGGTTTCGGCGGCAGCTCGCAGAGTGTTTTCGGCGCCCGGGGCCCCCAAAGCTTTTTGGGGAAGTTCACCACCGGCGCGGCAATAGTCTTTATGATCACCTCGCTTACCCTTTCGGTGCTTTCGGCCGGTACCGGCCATCGCACCGTGGTGGATGGCATTCCGGCGGCGCCCCCGGCCGCCAAAACGGGCACCGCCGCGCCTGCGGCCCCCGCGCCCGCCACCAGCGGCAATATCGATCCCTTCAAGGCCGTGAAGGATATGCAGGCCAAGGAAGCGGCCGCGCCCCAGGCCCCCGCCGGAGAAACAAAAGGAAAATAGTCCAATACCATGAGGAGATCGCTCTGTATCGCCGTTCTGTTTTTCATTACGGCATGCGATTCTCCAAAAGGTAATGTTTCCCCGGCCCCGGTGGCCGCCGCCAAGGCGGTGAAGGAGACCCCCGTCAGGGGGGATATGCTGGTTGAAGCGTCGATCGGCGATGCCAGCAACCTCATCCCTATGCTTTCGGCGGACGCCGCATCCATGTCCATCTCAGGCCTTATTTACAACGGCCTGGTGCAATACAACCCCAAGTGGGAGATCGAGGGGGACCTCGCGGAGAGCTGGGAGATAAAGGACGATGGCAAAACCATCGTCTTCCACCTGCGTAAAGGGATCAAGTGGCACGATGGCGCTCCCTTCACCAGCGCCGACGTGATGTTCGGGTACCAGACGATCATTCAGCCGGGCACCCGCACCGCGTATGCCGAACCGTACATGCAGGTGAAAAAGGCCGAAGCGCCGGACGATCATACCTTCATCGTCCATTACGAAAAGCCGTATGCCCCCGCCCTCGAATCGTGGGGCTCGCTGGTGGTGCTTCCCAAACACCTTCTGGAAGGGAAAGATATCAATAATTCGCCGCTCTCGCGCAAGCCGGTCGGCACCGGCCCGTACAAGTTTGTGGAGTGGGCCGCCCAGGAACGGATCATCCTCGAAGCGAACAAAGATTATTTTAAAGGGGAGCCGTATCTTACGCGCTACGCCTACCGCATCATACCCGACAGCGCCACGCAGTTCCTCGAGCTAAAGGCCGGTTCCATCGACATGATGGTGCTGAACCCCGTTCAGTACCTGCGCCAGACCGGCAATGCGGAGTTTGAAAAAAATTTCCAGAAGTTCAAGTATGTGGCGAATGCCTACACCTACATGGGCTATAACTTGAACCGGCCGCTCTGGAACGACAAGCGGGTGCGCCAGGCCATAGCCTACGCCGTTGACAAGAACGAGATCATTCAGGGAGCGTTGATGGGGCTTGGCAAACCGGCCGCCGTTCCCTATAAACCGGGCACCTGGATGTATAACCCAAAAGTGCAAACCTATCCCTTCGATCCCGCCAAGGCGCAACAGCTTCTGGCCGAAGCGGGCTGGACGCAGAAAGACAAGGACGGCATCCTGATGAAGGACGGCAAGCGGTTCGAGTTCGAGATCGTCACCAATCAGGGGAACGACAAACGCAAAAAGGCGGCGGAGATCATCCAGCAGCGGCTGAAAGCCGTTGGCATCGGCGTGAAATTCCGGGTGATCGAGTGGTCGAGCTTCCTTAAGGATTTCATCAACAAACGGAACTTCGACGCCTGCCTGCTCGGCTGGACCACCGGGCCGGAACCCGACCAATACGAGATATGGCACTCGTCAAAAACCAAGGAACAGGAATTGAACTTCATCTCCTTCAAGAACGCGGAGGTGGACGACCTGCTCGAACAGGGCCGCCGCACCTTCAACCGGGAGGAGCGGATAAATATCTATGGCCGTTTCCAGGAGATACTGGCGGAAGAACAGCCCTACCTCTTTCTCTATTACGAGGAAGCCTTGCCGGTGGTTTCGGCCCGCGTCAAGGGGGTCGAGCTTTACGAATCGACCATGGGTATCGGCTACGAATGGCCGGTGAAATGGTTCGTTCCCAAACCGTTGCAAAAGTACGCCATGCAGCCATGAGCCGGCAGCGCGTCCTCGCCGTCATTCCCGCCCGTTATGCATCGACCCGCTTCCCCGGCAAGCCGCTGGCGCTGCTCAAGGGAAAAGAGATCATACTGCACGTCGCCGCCCGCGCCAGCCAATGCAAAACGGTGGATGATGCGGTGGTTGCCACCGACGACCAACGCATTTTCGATGTGGTGGCCAAGGCCGGTTTTAAGGCCGTTATGACGAGGCCGGATCATGTGTGCGGAACCGACCGGATAGCTGAAGTGGCGGCCGCAAGCGATGCCGATATTATCGTAAACATCCAGGGGGATGAGCCGATGATCGATACCGTATCGGTGGACCGCGCGGTGCGGGCGCTGTTGGACGATCCGGCCCTGAATGTCGCCACGCTGGCGGTGCCGATAACGCATGATGACGAATTCAACAACCCCAACGCCGTCAAGGTGGTGATGGACAACCGGGGAAACGCCCTCTATTTCTCCCGCGCCCCCATCCCCTGCAACCGGGGAAAGCCGGGAAATTTTCCCCGGCACAAGCATTTAGGTTTGTATGTCTATCGCAAGGCGTTTTTGCTAAAATTCTCCTTGATGGAACCGGGGACTCTGGAACAGGCCGAACAGCTGGAGCAACTCCGTATTCTCCAAAATGGGGTTAACATCCGGGTGATCGTAACCGGTAAAGACAGTATTGGCATTGATACACCCGAAGATCTCGAACGGGCGGAGGCACTGGCGCATGTCTAAGTTCATATTCGTCACGGGCGGGGTTCTCTCATCGCTGGGCAAGGGGCTTTCATCCGCATCCATCGGCGCGCTGCTGGAGGCGCACGGGTTGACCGTCACCTTCATCAAGCTCGATCCTTATATCAACGTCGATCCGGGCACCATGAGTCCGTATCAGCATGGCGAGGTCTTCGTCACCGACGATGGCGCGGAGACCGACCTGGACCTCGGCCACTACGAGCGCTTCGTCAGCACCCGTATGGGAAAGGCCATCAACGTCACCACCGGCAGGATTTACGACACCGTCAT
>JAHFEJ010000083.1 GCA_023248535.1 Nitrospinales bacterium
CATCCAGCGCAGGGCTTACGGCCTGCGGGATGAGGAGTACCTCCGCCTTAAAATCCTTACCTGCATGCTGGAGGAATTATGACGATTCTACCCACTCACTTGGGAGATGATCCTTTATTTTTAAGCGCCGGTTGGAGACTTTTCCCGGCGATTTCCGCCAATCTAAATTCTCCTCCTGTTCTTGAAGGCCCACCTGATTTATGATGGTACGCATAACCGGAGGGGACATCAGGTGAACAAAGAAATGGCTGTGCCGCCAGTGGGGGTGGCGCAGGCGGAGCGCGAGCTTACGTGGTTTGAAAGCTATTTGAATTCCCGGCTTCAACAATTGGCCTTTTGGCGGCAGCTGGCGTATCTTTTTATGGAGTTCTGGATGGGACTCCGCGCTTTGCGGGGGAATCAGCGGCGGTATGTAAAAAACCTCACCATCCACCAGATCATTTTTTCCGGTATCGATGCCGTGGGGGTCGTCAGCACCGTCGCGGTGGTGATCGGCGGCGTGGTGCTGGTGCAGATGATGGCCTATGCCCCCGGTTTCCAGGGGTCCCCCTTTCTCATGGACATTATCACCAGTCTTTTCACCAATGAGATCGCCCCCGTTTTTACGGCGCTCATTTTGGTGGGCCGCTCCGGCAGCGCCATTGTGGTGGAGTTGGGAACCATGAGGGTCAAAGGGCACCATGAGGCCTTGGCGTCGATGGGGATCGACATCGCCCAGTACTTCTACGTCCCGCGCGTCATAGGCCTCACCGTGGCGGGGATACTGCTCAACGGCTATTTTATCATCATGACGTTTTTTTCATGGTTCATCATCTCCTCCTTCCAGCGGGGGATCGATATGCCAAAGATGATAAACCTGTTTGTGGATTCGCTGCATGCCGGCGATGTATTTATCAGCGTTTTCAAGGGAAGCGTATTGGGGATAACGGTCGGCATTATCTGCATCCATCAGGGGGTCAATGTTAAAAAGTCGGTTACCGAAATACCTCAGCGGACCAGCAAGGCTATCGTTACGGCGTTCATTGCAACGTTCGTCATTAACATAATCATTTCGTTAGGATGGTACATTACGCGATGATACGGCTGCAAAACGTCAGTTTTACCATCGGGACAAACTCCTTCAACGGGGTTGATTTTCATTTGCCGCGCGGCGGCGTCGCGGTCATTCTCGGCTCCCGCATGGCGGGAAAAACCGGCTTTATCAACGTCTGCCTTGGCAGGCATCCCATAGACGCCGGAGTGGTGTTTCTGATGGAACGGCAAGTGCTTTCCGGCGAGGGACTCCAGCCGTCCGAAGTGAGGCGGATCGGCATGGTGACGCAGCAGGTGACGTTGCTGGACAATCTCTCCGTCGCGGGAAACGTGGGGCTTCCGCTCGCTTACCACCTGGGGATAAAAGAACGCGATTTACGGGACCGGGTGCGGCCGTTGCTGGATCAGTTCGGTATCGGTAAAATCGGCGATCGCTTCCCCCACCAGATCAATAACAACGAGGCCAAATTGGCGATGATGGCCCGCGCCGTGATCCAACAGCCTTCCCTTCTCATTCTGGACGAACCGACGGCGGGGGACCTTGATCCCGCCGGGTTCCTTCAGGTTATGGCGGCAATCAAGCGGCTCCACGATAACGGCGTAACGCTGTTGATCACCACCTGTTCGCCGTCAATGGCATCAATCGAGAGCGCGGGTTTTTACTATCTGGTCGATCACCGCCTCATTCCACACAGCGATCATTTGGAAACCGCCGACCGCGCCGCGAGGGAGTTTTTCAAGGAAATCAGGAATTACACCGAGCGGCAAAAACGGGAAATCAGCGGATTCTTCAAGGTGCTTTTTAAAGATGAACAGACGGAGAAATAACAGATGCATTATATACACCGATTGACCCCCGGGCAGAAAAACGCCGCTATAGCATTGTTTGCCGGCATCCCGATCCTGGTGGTGCTGTTCTTTGCCTTCATGTGGGGGGTTAACCGCGGCATGTTCACCAAAATGGCCACGCTCAGGACGAAAATCAGTTCGGCGCAAGGGATCGATACGCAAACGCCGATAACCTATTCGGGGATGAAAATAGGACGGGTGAGCGGTATACGGCTGGGAAAGAAGCAGGAGGTGGAGCTTACGCTCACGATAGAGCGCGTCTACCTTGACCGCCTCCACCATGACGCCGTGGCGATCATCGCCTCGGCCAGCGTTATAGGGATCAAGGAAATCAGGATCACCGGCGGCAGCGAATCCGCCCCGTTGCTGAATGATGGCGATACCATCGTTTCGCAGGGGTTGTTCGACACGGATAATATGATGGAGCGCGTGACCCCGATCCTCAACGCGGCGGAAAAGATAGTCTTCCGCATTGAAAAGATTCTGAACGGGTTTCCGGATGAACGGCTCAATGCCGCCATTACCGACGTGAGCGCGGTGATGGGGAATATCCGCGGCGGCAAATCGACCGCCGGCCGGCTTCTGAGCACCGACAATGGGGAGTTCTACAACCGCCTTGAGCGCCTAACGGAACGGCTGACCACACTTTCGGAACGGGTAACCGACGCCACCAAACGCCTCCCGGAAACAATGGACAACGCGGCGGAAATCACCAGTGACCTGAAAACTGTCAGCCGTGACCTGAAGGGGACAACCGCCGATCTGCCGGAACTGAAAAATAACCTGAATCAGGTGCTGAAAAATATGAACCGCATTCTGTTGGACGTGAATGAAATGGTTCCCGGAGCGAAGAAGGCCGTGACGAATATTGGCACGATGGCCGAAGACCTTACTCACACCACCGCCAGGGTCACCCCGTTGCTGGACGACATGGAAACGACGTTGAATGAAACCCTGGCGATCGTGAAAGGGGTTAAGCGCTCATGGCCGGTGAAGAACATGGTGCCCCCTGAAAGGGCAAAAATCCCGCTCGAACCGGCGGCGCGCGATACGGTGTATGGAGGCGGAAAATGAAACGGCTGTTTATCGCTTGCGCGGCGTTTGCGGTTCTCTCGGCGGCCTGCGCATCGTCCGAGGCGGTCAAACCGCTCCCCGGCCGGGCTGAATCGCAGGAGGGGTTGGGGGATAACAGCCTGCGGCGGGGGGATGTGGCTGATGCGAAGCGGCGGTATGAAGCCGCGTTGCGCGAGTACCGCCGGGCCGACAACCTGCCCGGCATTTCCGCTGTTTTTATAAAAATGGGGAATGCCAACATGCTGGAGGGGGACTATCCGCTGGCGGCTGATTATTTTGAACAGGCGGGGCGGATCGCCGAGCGTGAAAATCTGAAAGAGTTAATTACCGAGGCGGCTTTGTCCGGCGCAATGGCCGAGCTGGCACGGGGGGATCTGCCGCGCGCCGAGGATGCGTTTGCCAAGGCCGAGTTGAACGGGTTGGCCGGCTGGAAACGGGATAACGCCAGTGGCAGGCTGGCGATGGCGAAGGGGGATGTTGAGGGGGCGAAAAAATTATTTACCGCCGCTTTGGAAGCGGCGCGCGCCGCCAAGGATACCTCCGCCGAATCGGCCTGCCGGAGCAACCTGGGCAGGCTATTCCTGCAAGCGGGCGATCCCGATGCCTCCCTTCCGCATTTCAGCCACGCGCTGGCGCTGTATAAGGTGGATGAGGCCACGCTCGCCATCGGCGAAACGTTGCATCTCATCGGCAAGGCGTATGAGGCTAAAAAGGATTATCCCGCGGCGCGGTACTTCTATTTCCGCGCCTATGGAGTGAATAGCGTCGCCGGCATCGGGCGCAGGGCCGCGGAGGATCAGGCGGCGGTGGCCCGTATCGATGAGAAGATGAAGGAATCGGTTCCCGCGCGCTGAACGTGGCGCGGGCGATGCCGGGTGGGTCAGCCTTTGGTGTTCAGCAGGCCGCCGATCATTTTTTCCTGCGTTTTCAGCCCGCTTTTCAGCGCGCTGAGGCCCGCTTGCATCGCCACCTGATTCTGCTTCAAAGAGGATATTTCGGCCGCGTAATCGAGGCCGCTGATCTGCGTATCGGCGGCGGTGAGGTTTTCCTTCGATACCGCCAGATTTGATGCCCCGGCCTGGAGCCGGTTTTCCATTGCTCCGATGCCGGCGCGGTTTTGCGCCACTGACGAGATCGCATTATCGATTCCCTGCAGGGCGTTTTGGGCGTTCGACGCGGTATCGAGCGAAAGGTTTTGTATGCCGAGCGATGCCGTATCGGAAGCGTTGACCTGGTTGATGGCAATCCGGTCGTTTGGCGTGGCATTGATCCCCGCCTGTATCACCGGTGGATTCTGCGCGTTCGGTCCCAGTCCGCCGTCAAGAAGCTTTTGGCCGTTATATTCCGTGGTCTGGGTGACCCGGTCGATCTCCTGCTTGATGTTGGTGAATTCCTTGTTGATCGCCTGCCGCTGCTGGTCGTTCAGCGTGCCGTTGGCGGCCTGCACCGCCAGTTCGCGTCCCCGCGAAAGCATATCGCCGATCTGCCCCAATCCCCCTTCGGCGGTCCGCAACAGCGCTCCCCCCTGGCTGATGTTGGAACTTGCCTGATCGGTGGAGGCAATCTGGGATTGCAGCTGCGCCGAGATGGCCATCCCCGCCGCGTCGTCGGCTGCGGTATTGATCCGTTTGCCGCTCGCAAGTTTGGCGAGGTTTCCGGCGAGGGCGTTGGAGGTCTGCCCTATCCGGTTAAGGGTGTTTTTATTGCTGGCGCTGCTTATTGGCAATGGCATATATTCTTCTCTCCTTTCATTGTAAGGTGAAACCCTGAAAAAGCAAATCAACGCCTGCCGATGTTTTTAGGCTTACGGGGGGGTGGGGAAATCGTTTATTATGGCGAACGTAAAAAAGGTTATTTCCCCGGCCAGTCAATGGCGCTTTAACCGGAAATATTGGATTAAGGTAAAGGAACTATGACGCAACGGAACATCCGATTTATCGACCTCCCGGCCCAGCAACAGCGCATCCGCGCGGCGATTGATAAGCGCATCCAAAAGGTGCTGGATCACGGGCAGTACATCATGGGACCCGAAGTGGCAGAGCTGGAAAAGGGGCTTGCCGAATACGCGGGGACGAAGCATGCTCTCGTCTGCGCATCGGGGACCGATGCCCTGCTTATGGCCTTGATGGCCTACGGCGTGAAGGCGGGGGATGCCGTTATCACCACCGCATTCACCTTCATCGCCACCGCCGAAGTGATAAGCCTGCTGGGGGCCACTCCGGTTTTTGTCGATATCGATCCCAAGACGTATAACATCGATCCCAAGCTTGTTCCCGCCGCCATCGACAAGGCGGAAAAAATGGGCCTGCGCCCCCGTGGCATCATCCCGGTCGACCTCTTCGGCCTCCCCGCCGATTTCGATATGTTGACCGCCATCGCGCAACAGCACCAGCTTTTCATTCTGGATGACGCCTGCCAGGGGTTCGGGGGGATGTACATAGGAAAACGGATCGGCGGGTTGGGCGGCATCTGCGCCACCAGCTTTTTCCCGGCGAAACCGTTGGGCTGCTACGGCGATGGCGGCGCGGTGTTCACCAACAATGACCGGCTGGCCGACATCATGGCCTCCATCCGCATCCACGGCAAGGGAACCGACCAGTACGATAACATCCGCATCGGCATCAACGGCCGTCTGGACACCATTCAATGCGCCATCCTTCTGGAGAAGCTGGCGATTTTTGAGGAAGAGATACTGAAACGGCAGGAGATTGCCGCCGCATACACCGAACGCCTTAAAGGAGCGGTGACCACTCCGCACATTCCCCAGGGATTGCGGAGCGCCTGGGCGCAGTATTCGGTTCTGCACGACAGGCGCGACGCTATCATCGCCGCGTTGAAAGCCGAAGGGATACCGGCGATGGTCTATTATCCGAAGCCGCTCCATTTGCAAACCGCCTTTGCCGATCTCGGCTACAAACAGGGCGATCTGCCGGTCTGCGAATCGGTTTCGAAGAAGGTATTCAGCCTGCCGATGCACCCGTACTTGGCGAAAGACGATATCGATTACATCGCCTCGGCGGTCATAAGGGCGGCAAAGTAAACCATGCCTTGGTGGGTACCCATTTTAATGGGTACATCGGCCCGGCGGGCCGAGGGCGTTGCCGCTGGCGCGGCAATGTCACACAGAAATGTGTGACCTACCTTCTCTTCGGTGGGACACGCATTCTTGCGTGTCATCGGCCCATGAGGGCCGCTTTCTTTTCAGGACAGGTGTTTGGAAATCTCGTAAAAGAAGACGGCAGCGGCGTTGCTGACGTTCAGCGAGCCGATGCTTCCCTTCAACGGGATGCTCACCACCTCGTCGCAGTTTTTTTTCACCAGCGGCCGCACCCCTTTGCCTTCACTCCCGACCACCACGGCCAGCGGGAATGACGGCTTGAAATCCCACAGGCGTTTTTCCCCTTCCGCCTCCGCCGCGATGCAGTAAAAATCCTCCCGGCGCAGTTGGCGCAATGTTTCGGCGATGTTGGTGACGCGGCAAAAATCCATGTGTTCCGTCGCCCCGGCGCTGGTTTTTACCACCGTGCTGTTGATGTCGCAGCTCCGGTCTTTGGGGAAGATCGCCCCGGCGAGGCCGAACGTTTCGGCGCTGCGGATGATCGCCCCGAAGTTGTGCGGGTCTTCGATGGAATCAAGCACCACGATGACCGGGGTGGCGCTTTTCGATTTCACGAGGTCGATGAAAAAATCGAGGTCGTGCTGGGGGAGCGGGTCGGTCACCGCCAATATCCCCTGATGCAGCGCCCCCTGCGTCCGCTGGTCCAACTGGTGCCCGCTGGCGTGTTTGATGGGGATGCCCTTTTTTTCGGCAAGGCCGATAACGTCTTCCAAACGTGGCGCGGCGTTGGCGGCGACGAAGAGGGCATCCACTTTGCGTTTGCCCGCCCGCAGCACTTCCAGCACCGGGTGCCGCCCGAAAATTACCTCTTTTGCCATTATCGGTTCACGCTCCACCATGAGCCGGTGGCGGAGTCTTTCACTTCAATCCCCTTTTCCTCCAGCTGTTTCCGTATGGCGTCCGCCTCGGCGAAGTTTTTGGCCTTGCGGGCCTCGGCGCGGCGGGTGATAGCGGCGGCCACCTCGTCGCCGGTCATGCCTATTTCGGCAAGGTGTTTCCGCTTGGCGTCGGCCAGATATTCCGCCGGGGGCCGGTTAAAGATACCCAGCAGCCCTCCGATTGTTTGAAACGCCGCATAGAGGCCGGCGAGGTCGTGTATGTCCCCCTTCTTTTTATCGATCAGGTCGGCCTCGGCGTTTATTTTGCCGGCCACTTCGCTCAACAGCGCCACCACCGTGGCGGAATTGAAGTCGTCTTCTATTTCGGCGACGAGCCTTTTTTCGATGCTGCCGGGGACGGGGTTTGTCCGCGCGCCAATCATCTGTTTGGCGCGGTCGGCGGTGGCGTAGAGGCGGTCGAGGTGGCGGCGCGCTTCCACCAGGTAGGCGTCGGCGAAATCGATGGGGGAGCGGTAGTGCGTGCCGAGCAGGTAAAGCCGGATGACCTCCGCATCGAATTTTTGAAGCACTTCGCGGATGGTGAAGAAGTTGCCGAGCGATTTGCTCATCTTCTCCTTGTTGATGTTCACGAAGCCGTTGTGCATCCAGTAGCTCACCGGCGGTTTGCCGCAGGCGCCGTGCGATTGGGCGATTTCGTTTTCATGGTGGGGAAAGACGAGGTCTTTGCCGCCGCCGTGGATGTCAAAGGCCTCGCCCAGCAGGTCTTTCCCCATCGCGGAGCATTCGATGTGCCAGCCGGGGCGTCCTTCGCCCCAGGGGGAGGGCCACTTCGGTTCGCCCGGCTTGGCCGCTTTCCAAAGCGCGAAGTCCAGCGGATCGCGCTTCGATTCGTTCACCGACACGCGCGCGCCCGATTCCAAATCGTCGACGTTCTTTTTTGAGAGTTTGCCGTATTCCGGGAATTTTGAAACGGCGAAGAACACGTCGCCGCCCGATTCGTAGGCCATCCCTTTATCGATGAGCGTTTGTATCATCGCCAGCATTTGGGCGATATAGCGCGTGGCGCGCGGCTCGTATGTGGGGCGCAGCAGGTGCAGGGCGTCCATGTCCTCGTAGAAGGCCGCGATATTCTCTTCCACCAGCGCATCGCACGATATGCCCCTCTCGGCCGCGCGGTTGATGATCTTGTCGTCCACGTCGGTGAAGTTCCGCACGTAGGTCACGGCGTAGCCGAGATGTTGCAGGGCGCGGAAGACGAAATCGAACACCACGCCGGCGCGGGCGTGGCCGATATGGCAGCGGTCATATACCGTGACGCCGCAAACGTACATTTTTACTTCGCCGGGATTAACCGGTTTGAAGCCCTCTTTTTGGCCCGACAGGGTGTTGTAAATACGCAAACTCATGAACGGAGGTACTCCAAAAAAAGGCCAATTCTTCGTTCCCGCTCCGGCGGGCTTAAAAAGCCGTAAAAATACTTAAGCTCCGGCCCGTGCAGCCGCCCGGTGAGGGCGGCGCGCAACGGCAGGTAGAGCGTTTTTCCCTTAAGCCCGGTGGCGGCCTGCACGGCCTTGGCGGCTGCGGCGATATCCGGCGCGGTATTTGCCCCGCGCAGGGCGGCGGCGACCGCCTCGGCCTGATATTCCTTCAACCCCTCCTTGAGGCCGTCTTCGGGGGCGTACTCGAAGAAGGGCGTCATCTCGGCGTCCAGATCGGTGAGGCGGGCAATGTTCTCCCGCGCGGCGGACATCAGGAATAGCTTGCTATGCAACGGTAGCGCGTCAAACGCCATGGCGTGTTTTTTAATGAAAGGCGCACCGGCCATAAGCAGCCGTTCAGGCGCGATGTGGTGCAGTTTTTGCCGGTTCAGCCAGTCGAGTTTTTCCAGGGTGTAGTGGGCGGGGCGCAGCGATACGCTTTCCAGCGCGAATTTGCGCAGCATGTCGTCCGCCGCCATCTCTTCCACGTTATCGGCGGGATGCCAACCGATGAGCACGAGAAAATTCAGTACCGCCTCCGGCAGGTAGCCGCCGTCGATGAGGTCGCGGAACGAGCTGTTGGCGTGGCGTTTCGAGAGCTTGGTGCCGTCTTCCGCCAGAATGAGCGGCAGGTGGGCGTAGACCGGCGGTGGAAAGCCGAGCGCCTTCATAATGAGGATCTGTTTCGGCGTGTTGCTCAGATGATCCTCGCCGCGAATGACGTGCGAGATGTTCATCAGGATGTCGTCCACGGCGGCGGCGAAGTTGTAGGTAGGAATGTTATTCGACCGCACCACGATGAAATCCCCCATCAGATGCAGATTGAAGGTGACGGGACCGCGAATGGCGTCGTGAAACGTCAGGTCGTCGCCTGCAATGCGGAACCGGAGCGAATACGGCTCCGTTTTCGTCCGTTCGCGTCCCTTTTCGGGATCAATGGAGGCGCAACGCCCCGGATAGACGGGGGGGCGGCTTTTTTTTTCGGCCTCGCGCCGGTCTTCCTCCAGCCGTTCCGCCGAGCAGAAGCAGGGGTACACCCGGTTCTTTGCCACCATAGGGGCGATAATGCGCCGGTAGATGTCCATCCGGCGCGATTGGTAGTGCGGCCCTTCGTCAAAGCCGATGCCGAGCCACGCGAGGGATTCTAGTATCTCGCGGGAATATCCTTCGGTGCTCCGTTCGGCGTCGGTGTCTTCAATGCGGAGGATGAATTTTCCTCCGGCGCTCTTGGCGTAAAGCCAGTTAAAGACGGCGGTGCGCATGTTCCCCGCGTGCAGCGGGCCGGTGGGGGAGGGGGCGAAGCGGACGCGCACCTCCCGGAATTGACGCGCGGTGATTTCCATCTGTTACCGTTCCTTCGAAGCTATGGTGCAGACGGCGTGGGCGGCGATCCCCTCGTTGCGGCCGGTAAAGCCCATCCGCTCGGTGGTGGTGGCTTTGACCCCCACCCGGTCCGGCGCGATACCGGCGGCCTCCGCGATGGCGTAGCGCATGGCGTCGATATGGGGGGCCATCTTCGGCTCTTCGGCGATGATGACGGAATCGATGTTGTTCACGCGGTATCCTTTTTCAGTTAACAGCGCCACCACCCGCTCAAATAGCAGTAGCGAGGAAATTCCTTTGTACCGGTTGTCCGACGGGGGAAAGTGTTTTCCGATGTCCCCCAGCGCGGCCGCCCCCAGCAACGCGTCGCAGATGGCGTGCAACAGCACGTCGGCGTCGCTGTGGCCGTCCAGCCCGCGCGCATGGGGGATCGTAATGCCGCCGATAACCAGCGGCCTCCCCTCCACAAAGCGGTGCGCGTCGAAGCCCGTTCCTATTCTCACAGTTCGCTCATGATACAGCGCGGCCCCGCTCCCGCGCAATACGCTTGTGCCACGTTGAGTTGATTTGTATACGTTAATAACGTATATTAGGTGTGTGGAGATACTGGAAACATCCCGGTTTGTAAAGCTTGCCGGGGAATATTTGGATGAAGATGGATTGGACGAACTCAAACTGTTTTTAGCGATAAGCCCTGATGCGGGAGTTATTATTCCGGGAAGCGGTGGATGCCGCAAGTTACGCTGGCGCGGAAGTGGGCGTGGCAAGCGTGGCGGTTACCGGATCATCTATTTTTATAAGGGAATGGCCCCCCATTTGTGGCTTTTAACCATGTACGCCAAGAGTGAGGTTGAGGATATTTCACCGGCAATCCTGAAAAAATGGAGACAGGAGATCGAATCATGAAAAAAAGAAATATCGGGCAAGAGGTGCTTGAGGGCATCCGCGAGATAAAGGCGGGCAAAGCCGCGCGCCGGACCGTCATTAATATTCCGGCTGAGATAAAGGCCATCCGCGACAATATGGATTTAAGCCAGGCGGGATTTGCCGAATTGTTGGGTGTTAGCAAGAGAACCTTGCAGGAATGGGAACAGGGACGGTGCAAACCGACCGGCGCGGCGCTAAAGCTTCTTCTGGTAGCCCGGCGGCATCCCGAAGCCTTGTCCGTTTAGAGTTAGGTTAGTGTCCAAGGGAAGGGGCAGTAAAATCTAATCGTTGGCGGCGTAGGGCCACTTATGCTGGGCCTTCATGATGAACTCGATCATCTCGCGCACCGCGCCGCCGCCGCCGTTATGGCGCGATACCCATCCGGCCGCGGCGCGGATGGCTTCGTCGGCATCCGCCGGGGCGGCGGAAAAACCGGCGGCTTTCAACACGGCGAGGTCGTTCACATCGTCCCCCATAAAGGCGGTCTGGTTCGCGGACAACGAATGCTTTTCCAAAATCTGCCCGAAAACCCTGAGCTTGTCGCCCACCCCCTGATGCACCTCATGTATTTTCAGTTCCCGCGCCCGGTGTTCCACCACGGGAGAGTGGCGGCCCGATATGATAACCACTTTGTATCCGGCCTTTACCGCCTCGGCGATGCCCAGCCCGTCGCGCACGTAAAAGTTTTTCGATTCCCGCCCGTTGCCGTCGATGATGATGTTGCCATCGGTCAACACGCCGTCCACATCCAGCACGATCATGGTCACGTTGCGGGCCAGCGCCGCGGGGGCCGGTTTTGCGGCGGTCATCAGACCACCCCGGCCCGCAGCAGATCGTGCAGGTGGATGATACCCGCCAGCTTGCCGCCGGCATCGATCACCGCCAGCGCGGTGATCTTATTGTCTTCCATCAGTTTCACAGCCGCCCCCCCCACCGCGTCGCTGCCGATGGTCTTGGGGGTTTTGTGCATGA
>JAHFEJ010000084.1 GCA_023248535.1 Nitrospinales bacterium
CATCGGATAATCATGACAGATTCCGAAGACAAGAAAAATGCCTTATCCCCTTGCTAATAAAGGCTCTGGAGCCGCTTCACCCCACCTTTTTACCCACTCGATAAGGAGAAGACCCATAAAATTTTCAATAGTAAGATTGGCGCGAAGCAAGATTTCTGCAGTTTGGTCTAAGGACAGTATGATGACGTTGTTAGGTAATCTCCTGATGTAGTAATTGTCTTGAAGAGGTGCGTTGATAACTCCAAAAGTAAAGGCATGATGATGTGATGGGGTTATAAACTTATCTAGTTGTTCATCTGGATATGTCCAGTCATCTCGTTGATATCCTAGGGCGTCAGGTATCATCGCGACATGGTCTTCATGTTCAGTGGAAAACAAAGATGATTGCCAAGTGCAAATTTCCTTAAAGTTAACTTGGTGTTTGAGGTTGCCAAGAGTGACAAGGTTTATTATTATTCGACTCATAATGCTTTTTAGTATACGTGGCTATCTAAGGAAATGCTATCTTTTCAGTTTCCGCTGGATTGGTAGTGGTCGATGCCCCGTTTCCACACGTAGATTGAGAAGGCGAACAACACCCCCCCCACCAGCGGCGTCGCTATCTGAAGCGCGGGATTAAAGAGGTTTTCGCCGGTCTTATCCAAAAAATATTGCGCCGGGTAGAAGTTCACAAAGGCGATGGGGAAGAGGAACGTCAGGAAGAACTGCACCCCGTGATTGTAAATGCTGACGGGGTAGAGGATGAACTCGCGGCTGGAGAACACCATGATATGGACCAGTGACGAGTTCCGCAGCGTCCAGAACGCCACCGCCGATACCGCCAGCCGCGTGGCGCTGAGAATCATCACCCCCCCCGCGATCACGAACGGCAGAAAGATCATTTTTTGCAGGTTCCACTCGATCCCCGAATACTTCGCGCCGTAATACAGCGCCACGGTCCCCAGAAAGAAGTGCGCCACGGTGGACGCCTCGAACCGCGAAAAAATGATCTGCCCCAGCGGGCTCAAGGGGCGCACGAGGTTCCGGTCGAATTCCCCCTGGATGAGCATCTGGTCGAAATTGACCAGCGCGTTGAAGAAGAGGGTGGTGAACCCTTGCGCGAAGGTGAGCAGGCCGAACAGGAACGCGATCTCCCCCACCTTCCATCCGTGAATTTCCTTGAAGCGGGCCAATACCACGATCAGCAGCCCCAACTGCGCGAGATAGAAAAAGAAGATGGCTACGAGGAACATCAGGAACGATGCCTTGTATTCCATCCGCGACTGTATGGAGCGCATGGCGAGCGCCAGGTATATCTTCAGGGTTTCCATCAGCCCCCCTGTATCACCAGGCGGCTTTTTCCGGCGTTCCACGCAAGCAGGCTTGCAGCCCCCATGATGCCCACCCATGCCGCCTGTTCGGCGAGCATGACGAGCGCCCGTTCCGGCGCGGTATGGCCCACCAAAATGGCGGCGGGGGTGTAGAAGATGTGCTGGAACGGCAGCAGGACGAGGAACGGTTTCATGAATGCCGGGAAGAGGTCCACCGGTATCACGCTTCCCCCCAGCAGGTTCAGCAGGCCGTATTTCGTCAGTTGGAAGGGGAATACTTCGATGACCCAGAAGGCGATCAGCCCGAAGAGGTAGTTGAGCATGAAAAGGATGAGGTAGCCCATCACCAGCGAAAGCGCGCCGAGCGCCGCTCCCCGCGCGGTGAACGGTATATCGAGCTTGAAAAGGAAAATGGAGAAGATGAGTATCGGCACGCCCCGCGCCACGGTGTGGAAAGCGGAGAAGCCGATGCACTGGGCCAGGTTCATCATAAAGAACGAAACGGGGCGGATCAGGTCGGTGGCGATGGAACCGTCGCGCACTTTTATCGCTATGGTGGTGTCGTCCATCGAAAACGAGATGCGTATCGCCATCGCCACCACCGCGTATGCCGTGATGCTGGCGGCGGTGAAACCCGCCGCGCCCCCCCCCTGCGCGTAGAGCGCCCGCCAGAGCGCGGTGAAGACGAAGACGTACAGGAAGCCGTTGAGCACCGCCATGAAGTAATCGAAGCGGTAGGCGATCTCTTTCTGGAACGACACGGCGGCGAACTTGCCGAATACCGCGGGGTTCATTCCGCCGCCTTCTCCCCCGGCGCGTATGCGGGGAGCGCCGCCGTTTTCTCGTAAATGGAGCGGACGATAAGCTCCACCGACGGCTCGCGCACCGAGAGGTCTTTCACCGGGTACAGGCTCGCCAGCTTGCCGATGGCCAGCGCCAGCCCGGACGGGCCATGCGCGTGGCGCAGCCACATTTTATTCCCCTCGCGCCGTATCGGCTCCAGTTCCGGCACCAGCGGCAGCGCCGCCACCTCGTTTTCGAAATCGACCTCGATGATTTTGTCGTGCGGAAATTTCTTTTTCAGCTCGTCGGTGGGGCCGTCGTGAACGATGCGCCCCTTATCCAGGATGATGAGCCGTTTGCACAGTTGCTCGATGTCGTTCATGTCATGCGTCGTAAGGATGATGGTGGTGCCGTCCTTCGCGTTGAGTTCGCGCAGGAACGAGCGGATGTTCTCTTTTGCCAACACGTCAAGGCCGATGGTCGGCTCGTCCAGAAACAGCACCGCCGGGCGGTGGACGAGCGACGCGGCGATATCGCACCGCATCCGCTGGCCCAGCGAGAGCTTGCGCACCGGCATCTCCATAAGCCCGTCCAGCCCCAGCCCCATGGTGAGGCGCGCCATGGTGGCGTCGAAGTCCCCCTTCGATACGCGGTAGATGACGCGCAGGATTTCAAAACTCTCGCGCACCGGCAGATCCCACCAGAGCTGCGTCCGCTGCCCGAAGACCACGCCGATGTTTTTGCTGTTCTCGCGCCGGTTTTCGTACGGCACCACGCCATTCACCCGCGCAACCCCGCCGGTGGGGACGAGGATGCCGGTGAGGATTTTTATGGTGGTGCTTTTCCCCGCGCCGTTCTCGCCGACGTAGCCGGCGAATTCCCCCTGCCCGATGCCGAAGCTGATGTTTTCCACGGCGTGGATGATCCGCTTTTTCGTGCTGAAGAGCGCTTTCACCGCGCCCAGCAGCCCTTTGCCCGATTCGTTCACCGTAAAGGTCTTGGCGAGGTTTTGCGCTTCAATGGTGTATGCCATACCCAAATGATACCGCAATTCGCCGCCGGTTGCCCCGCGGACAATAGGGGCATACAATAGAGCTATGGCAAAAGTAAGCGGAGCGAAAGCGCAGGCGTCGGGCGGCGTGTATCCACCGCGGAAAAGGGCCGAACCGCCCCCCGGCAATGAATCTTCCGGCCCGTCGGTCAAGGAGGCGGTCAACGCCGGGCCGACCGGCAAGGCGGTGGATAACAGACGAAAAGGGCCGGTGGAGGCCGGCATGAACGGCAAGGGCGGCAAGATCAGCGCGCTGGCCTGAGCCGCGCGGAGCAGTACCACCGTGGCCGATAATCTTACCCAGCCCGTTACGGGCTACCGCTATTCGCTTGATCCCTTCCTGCTGGCCGATTTCGTGACGGCATGTCTGCCACCCGCCAAAGCCGCCCGCGCCGTCGATCTTGGCACGGGCAACGGCATCCTCGCGGCGTTGCTGGCGAAACGCTATCCCGCGTTATCGTTCGTCGGCATCGATATCAGGAAGGACGGCCTTGGGCACGCGCGCGTCAACGCGCCGCACGCGCTTTTTGTCAACGCCGACATACGCGCGGCGGCGAATCTTTTCCCCCCCGGTTCGTTCGGCCTCGCCGTGAGCAACCCGCCATACCGCAAAGCGGGGGATGGGCGGATGAATCCGGATGGCGGCAAGGCGGTGGCGCGGCACGAGGTGGCGCTTACGCTGGAACAGCTTGTTTCCGCCGCGCACCACCTGTTGCGCGATGGCGGGGTTTTTTCCCTTGTTCACCTCGCGGAGCGGAGCGCCGAGCTGATGCATCTGTTGCATGAGCGGGGTTTTGCACCCCGCACCGTGCAGTATGTTCACAGCCGCGCGGGGGGCGACGCGTTTCTGGTTTTGGTGGAGGCGGTAAAGGGGGGGCGGAACCGCGTTACGGTAAAACCGCCGCTGATTATTTACGGACCCGATGGCGGTTATACCGCCGCGATGAACGCCATCTACGGAAAATTCGATGCCCTTTGAGGCAAAGCCGCGCCTGCTGATAATCGGCGGCCCCACCGGCGCGGGGAAAAGCGCCATCGCCGCCGAGGCCGCGCGCCTGCTGGATGGCGAGATCGTCAGCGCCGATTCGGTGCAGCTCTACCGCCATTGCGATATCGGCAGCGCCAAGCCGGATGCGGCGATGCGACGCGCCGTGCCGCACCATCTGATAGACGTGGCGGAGCCGGACCAGCCGTTCACGCTGGCCGATTTCCGCGCCGCCGCGGCCGATGCTATCGACGGCATTGTGGCGCGCGGCAAAACCCCGATTGTATGCGGCGGCACCGGGTTGTACATCAAGGCGCTGCTGGAGGGATTGCACGGCGGCGCGCAATCCGATCCGGCGCTGCGCGAAGAGCTTTTGCGGATGCCGTTGCCGCAACTCTATGCCCGCCTGCAAACGTTGCATCCCGCGCGCGCCGCCGCGCTGCATCCCAACGACAGGCACCGCATCCTGCGCGGCGTCGAAAACGCCCTGCTGCCGAAAAACGCCGCGCCCCCCGCGCCCGCCGCGTATGATTTTGTTTTCTTTATCATCGCCGCCCCGCGCGGTATCATCTATCGAAGAATTGAAGAGCGGGTGGACGCAATGTTGGCGCGCGGCCTGGTGGAAGAAACCAAAGCCCTGCTCGCGCGCTATCCGGCGGATTGCAAGCCGCTAATGAGCGTCGGCTACCGGCAGGCGGCGATGTATCTGCGCGGCGGGCTGGACGCAGAGGCATTGGCGAATGAGATAAAGAAGGCGACGCGCCACTATGCCAAGCGGCAGATCACCTGGTTTTCCGCCGTGCGCGGGGGAATATGGATAAACGCCGATGCGCCGATAACCGGCGGCGCGGCGGCGTTCATCGCGGATTATTTTAAGCACTAAGTAAGGAACGGGCAGCATGAAACGGTGGGGGATGTTGTTGTGCGCGGCCATGGTGGCGTTCGCCCCGGCCGCGCGGGGGCAATTACTGACCGATACCGAGATTCCCGAATACCAGCCGCAAACAGCCGCCCCCGTCCCTCAGGAAATCCAGCCCGTTCCCGAAGCGGGCGAGGCCGTCACCCCAAAGCCGCCCGCTGGCGCGCAACCCCCTTCGCTGGGAAAGGCGGGACGGCTGGCGAAGAAAAAGGAATTTCTGCGGGCGATCGAGGCGATAGACGCCTTGCCCGAGATGGAAGGGGGCGGGGAAAAAGCGGCGCGCGCCTACATCCGGGGGCTGGCGTTAAAAGAGACGCAGCAGCCCGCCGAGGCGATCCCGCTTCTGCGCGAGGCGGCCGCCGATCCGCTGCTGGGGGATTGGGCGCTGCTGAACGCCATGGAAGCGTATGCCGCCAGCGTCCAGCCCGCCCAGGTGATCGCGGCGGCGGACGAACTCATTGCCCGTTTTCCCTGGTCTCCCCAGGCGGAAAACGCCGTGCTGATGAAAGCCAGGGCGTTGATGGATACCGGCCTGTACGCAAAGGCGGAGGCATTGCTCAAGGGACGGCCCGCAAAGGCGTGGAAGGCCCCCGAACGGGTGTACCAGTTGCTGGCGCAATGCCTGGAAGCCGAGGGAAAAAATACGGAAGCCTACGCCGCGTGGGCGGAGATTTGGTTCGAGTATCCGGCGGCGCCGTTCGCCGCGGACGCCAATATCCAGATGGACCGGCTGAAAAAATCGGGCAACGGTATTTTCCCCGCCATATCGGCCGGCAGAAAATTTTCTCGCGCGGCGGCGCTAATGCAAAACCGCCTCTACCGGGATGCCATGGCGTACATAAAGTCCCTTGATAAATCCGCCTTTACCCCGGGGCACCGCGCGGAACTGTATCTGCACATGGGGCGCGCGATGGAGCGGTTGGGGAACAAGGACGGCGCGGTGGATGCCTATGGCCAGGCGGCCCGCGCCTCCGGCACCAAATACCGCGGCGAGGCGCTCTCGCGCATCGCGCGCATCAGTTGGAACCGCGATGACAACGCCAAAACCGCCGAACTGCTCAATAAAATTCTGAAGGAATATCCCCAGCCGGATTTCGCCGCGCCCGCCGTCTACATGCTGGGGCGGTTGGACGAAAGCGCCGGCCGCCGCGCCGAGGCGGTAAAAAAATTCGAGCGGGTGGCGGCGGTGTATCCGGCGTCCCCCTCGGCGGAAATAGCGCTCTGGTATGCCGGCTGGCTCCGCTTCATGGATGGCGATTACGCCTCCGCGGAAAACACATTTCAGCGGCTGGCCGACCGCGACGAGAATTCAAACGCCGCGCCGATGGCGTTGTACTGGATCATCCGCTCGCGGCAAGCGCGGGGGACCGATAGCGCCGCTCCGCTGGAACGGCTTCTAAAAAAATATCCCCTGTCGTATTACAGCCTGCTGGTGAATGGCGGCGGCATCAATTACCGGGCCGCGGCGGAACTCCCCCCGCCGGTGGATGCGGAACTTTCCGAAATTGTATCCGCCCGCATCCGCGGAGGGATGGGCCTCTTCGCCCGGAAACCGCCGCTCTCCGCCAAAGGGGCGTGGGCTTATGCCGCTGCGGAGGCGTGGCTGCAAATCGGCTTCACCGGCCGCGCGCGCGAGCTGTTGGACATGGTATCGGCCGAGACGCCGTGGCGACGCGAAAACCGTACCTGGATGGCGATTCAGTATTACGACGCGGAGTGTTTCCAGTGTGTGTTCCGCGAGGCCGATACCATTTTGAAGGAGACGCCCGAGAAGGAGTATCTCGACTTCCTGTCGCTCCTCATTTTTCCGGTCGCCCACTGGCGCGCCGTGGCGGATGAAGCCGCCGCCAACAAGATCGACCCCTTCCTCATCCTCTCGGTCATCCGGCAGGAAAGCATATTCGATCCGGAGATCGTTTCCATCGCGGATGCGCGGGGGCTGATGCAGGTCATCCCGCCGACCGCCGCGCGGATCGCGCGCGAGCTGGGGATGGAGTCTTTTACCGCCGATCAGCTTCAGATACCGGAGAGGAATATCGCCATCGGCGCGCGGTATCTGGCGGGCCTGGTGAAAAACGAAAAGGGGGATCTGCCGCTGGCCCTGGCCACCTACAACGCCGGCCCCAATCCGGTGGCCAAATGGAAGGGGCGTTTCCCGATGGACGACACCGCCGTCTTCATAGAAAGAATCCCGTACACGGAAACGCGGGAATATGTTAAAAAAGTTCTGCGTAATTACGGTTTTTACCGGAAAGTGTATGCGGAGCAATTGGGCGGCGCGCGGGCGCAAAGCATCCCTTAGCGGCCGGCTGGAAAGGAAGATATGTTTGACGCCGTCATACGGAACGCCACCCTGTACGGCCTTGAAGGGAACCGCTCCGCGGTTGCCGATCTCGCCATAAAAGACGGGAAGATAGCGAAGATCGGCGTCATACCCGAAAAAGGCGTTCTGGAAGTGGATGGCCGAGGCTATTGCGCGCTCCCCGGCTTTGTCGACGTTCATTCGCATTCCGACTACTATCTCCTCATCGATCCCGCCGCCGAAGGCAAACTCCGCCAAGGGGTCACCAGCGAGATCGGCGGGAACTGCGGCTACAGCTCCGCCCCCATCGGCGGCGACATCTTCCGTGTGCGCGGCGAAGCCTACAAAGAGCAGTTCGGCCTTACGCTTGACTGGCACTCCTTCGATGAATATTGGCGGCGGCTGGAACGGAAGAACAGCTCCGTCAATTATGCCGGCCTCATCGGTTACAACACCCTGCGCGCCACGGTGCTTGGCAGCAAAGACGTTCCCGCCGTGGGAGAGGGGAAGGAGGCCATGAAGCGGATGATCCGCGAGAACATGGCGCAGGGGGCCGCCGGCATGAGCGTCGGCCTCGTCTATCCCCCGGCCTGCTTCGCCACCAAAGAAGAGATGGTGGAGATGGTGGGGGAGGTGGCGAAGGCCGGCAAGCTTTTCACCACGCACATCCGCTCCGAGGGGCCGCGCCTCGTGGAATCCATCGAAGAGGTGATCGATATCGCCCGCCGCACCGGCGTGAAGCTTCAGATATCGCACCTCAAAACCGCCGGCAAGGATAATTGGCACAAGCTGGATACCGTGTTCAACATGATAGAAACCGCCCGCGCCGGCGGCGTGGACATCGAGTGTGACCGCTACCCCTACATCGCCAGCAACACGGGCCTGCAAGTGGTGCTGCCAGACTGGGCGTTCGACGGCGGGCGCGACGGCACCATAGCATTCCTGAAAGACCCCGCCGCGCGGAACAAAATGCGTGCCGAGATACTTGCCAATCACCCCGAGCCGGAATACTGGGATACCGTGATGGTGTCGCAGGTCGCCACGCCGAAGAACCATGACATGCAGGGGGTGACGGTGGCGCGGGGGGCCGCAATGACGGGCAAAGACCCGGTCGATTTCGTGTTCGACATCCTGCTGGAGGAAAAAACCGAGGTGGAGGCGATCTACTTCTGTATGAGCGGTAAAAACATGGATCGCATCCTGGCCAAGGAGTACGTGATGGTCGGCTCGGACGCCGGGGCGCGCTCCGTCGGCGGGCCGCTCGGCATCGGCCGTCCGCATCCGCGCACCTTCGGCACCTTCCCGCGCTTTTTCGCGGATTACGTGTTCGGGCGGAAGCTGGTGACGATGGAAGAGGCGGTGATGAAGACCAGCACTATGGCCTGCCGCCGGTTCGGCCTTGCGGGGCGCGGCGAACTGCGCGAGGGGTATTGGGCCGACATCGTGATGTTCCGCCCGGAAACGGTCGCCGATACCACCACCTACGAAAATCCCCTCTCGTACCCGAAAGGGATCGACTACGTATTCGTCAACGGCACGCTCTCCATCCGCAAGGGGGAGTATACCGGCGCGCTTGCCGGGAGGGGCCTGAAAATACATTGAACGAGCAGCGGCTCTACGAGGTAAAACAGGCCACCATCGCCCTGTTGTCAGAGCAGTGGGAACGGAATTATCTGCTCAATCGCGGGGCGATCGCCGCGCTTCCCGGCGTGGCGAGACTCTTCGGGCGCTTCGCGGGCGTTCCCGCCGTGCTGGCGGGGGCCGGGCCGTCGCTGGACCGCAACGTACGCCTGCTGGCGGTGGCGCGGGGGAAGAGCGTTATCATCGCCTGCGACGCCGCGCTGAAACCGCTGGTGGCGCATGGCCTTGCGCCCGACATCGTGGTGAACCTCGATCCGCAACTCTACACCTCAAATTTTTTCGAGGGAGTCGATACGAAGAACATCGCCCTCGTCGCTCCCACCATCGTCCATCCATCGCTGCGCGATCAATGGAAGGGGCCGTTCTTTTTTTACAACAAACACGCGCCCGACATTCCGGTGTTGGCCAAAATATCTCTTGATCACCCGCAGACGGGGGCGCTGATTCCGGGCGGCTCGGTTCTCTCCGTGGCGTACGATCTGGCGTTCAAAAGCGGGGCCGACCCGATAGCCTTCATCGGGCAGGACCTCGGCTATCCCAGCGGCAACGCATACGCGGCGGGAACGCACTTCGATTCGTTCGAGGCCGAAGCGGTATTTGACCAGCCGGGGGATGTGATCGTGGAGGAGCGCGACCTCTTCGGGCGCGCCCTCAAAACGCAGAAATCGATGGCCGTCACCAAGCAGTGGTTCGGCTGGGCATTCGCCAACTGGCAGCCGGAACAGAAACGTCGTATCTTCAATTGCAGCGAAGCGGGGATATTGAACAACTGCCCGCTGATGACCTTCGGCGAATTCGTGTCGCGCTTCTGCCGCAAAGGGGTAAACGTGGCATGGGGCATCAAAAAAGCCGCCAAAGCCTGATCCAGAAGCTCATTTTAATGTTTTTCACTTCATGGTATCGTAGTGGAACAGGAGGACTGTTATGAAGCTGCATGTGCATATCGAACAGGATGAGGCGGGATATTTTGTGGCGGAGGTTCCCGCGCTCCCGGGCTGCCTGTCGCAGGGCAGAACAAAGAAGGAAGCCATAGACAATATTCAGGAAGCCATCGAAGGCTGGCTTGAGGTGATGGAATCCAAGCGGAAATATTCAAAGGAGGAATTGGTAGAGGTCGTCGTTTGAATGGGCGGCTTGAAGCTCTGTTCCGGCGCCGCGGCGGTGAAGAAATTCTTCAAAGCCGGTTGGAGCGTTAACAGACAAAAAGGCTCCCACGTCATGATGACGAAAGAGGGATATGAATACACCCTCTCCATTCCCCAACATCCGGAACTTGGTCCCGGCCTCCTTCGTACACTAATCAAACAGGCTGGTATTTCCATCGATGAGTTTAATGAATTGTGAAAAAGGCGAATAATTCCTTGCTGAGGAACAGATACCCCACGCATCCGGGCGAGATGCTGTTGAAGGAATTTTTGGAGCCGATGGGAATAACGCAGGTGGAGTTTGCCCGCCATCTCGGCTGGCCGTATGCACGGCTGAATGAGATAGTGAACGGCAAGCGTGGCGTAACGGCGGCTTCCGCCCTTTCGTTCGGCGAGGCGTTAAAGACCGGCCCCGAATTTTGGCTCAATCTCCAGCGCGATTGGGATCTGTGGCACGAACGCAAAAAACATAAGGGAATCAGGCCATTGCAAAGCCTAGTGACATGATGCTCCTCAAAGGTGATGGAATCCAGGTCATTCTGAGCCGCGGGCGAAGAATCCCTTTCCGGAAATAGATCCTTCGGCCGCTGGAATTTCCTCAGGGATACCCCGTCTTTTGGTGGGACACACTTTCCAGTGTATCATCGGCCCGTACAGTCCGGCCGTCCCTTGTTGATGGCGGCGCGTTGCTTGCTCTTCGCGCGGCGGTGGGGTAGTGTTAACGGGATGTATCGTTCATCCTTGGGGTACGCGGCCTTCGCGCCCGGCGCGGCGTGCCGCGGCTTTTGAAAATGCGCCACATCGCACGTTCAGCCGTAGCTGTTTTGTTCATTTTGGCGTTCTTCGCTCCCGACACCCACGCCACCCCCGGCCATGCCCGGAATACCGGCCAGACCTGCATCACCTGTCATCTCGATCCGAACGGCGGGGAATTGACCGACACCGGATTTTCCTTCAAAGCCAACGGGCATATATGGCCAGTCATTTCCGCCGCGCCACTGTTGCCGCTGGGAAGCGCCGCGCGCGCGGTCACCGGTTTTTTGCATATCACGGCGGCCTTCTTCTGGTTCGGCACCATCTTGTATGTGCATATCATCCTCCGTCCCCGCTACGCCGAGAAGGGGCTTCCCCCCGCCGAGGTGCGGCTGGGCGCGGTGTCGATGGCGGTGGTGGGCCTCTCCGGGCTGTGCCTCACGCTGGCGCGGGTGAACGGCTGGCACACGTTCTCCGATAGCCGGTGGGGCATCCTCCTCGGGGTGAAGATATCCATCTATCTGCTTATGATCGGCACGGCGCTTTTTGTGGTCAAGGCCGTCGGCCCCC
>JAHFEJ010000001.1 GCA_023248535.1 Nitrospinales bacterium
TGATCGATGGTGACATAGCGGGCAGCCGCCCCCACCGCCGCCATGAGGTAACCGCTCCCCCCTGCCGCCACCGTGTGCGCGGTGTACGAAACACCGTCGGCGGAACTTTTCACCGTTACCTTCGTCACGTCCGTCTCGGTGGTGTAATAGCGGATTTCATGCACCGGCCACACGCCGCCGCCTGTGGCGTCCACCAGCACCTTCAGCGATCCCTGCGGTGATTCCATCATCTCCACTTCCACAAACCGGAAGCTGTTGGTGGCCACCCAGACGGTACTGCCGTTCAGCCGCATATACAGGTATGCGGTGGTATTGGTGAAAGTGAACTCCTGCCATGCGGTGCTTTGCGCCGCCTGCCCGGTGTAGATGACGGTCCAGTTCGTGTTGTCGTTCGAGCCTTCCACCGTGAAATCTTTCAATCCCAGCGTGTGCCCCAGCAGCAGCCGCACCTTCGTGACGGCCTTTGCGGCCGCGAACTGGTATTTCCACCAGTGCGGCGGATTGCCCAAGGATTCCCACCAGCTCCCTTGATTGCCGTCGGCCCCCTTGGGAGGATCGTACAGCGCGTTGTAATAATCCGAAGCGGTGGCGGTGCCGCCGGTGCAGAGGTTCGGTCCGTAGCTCATGCCGCCGAATGAAACGCCGCCCGGCGCCGTTACGCCGTCCGTCAGGGAGTTGCGCTGCGCCAGGGTCAACGCCGGGTAACTGCCGTTATCCGAAACGGACTTAAGCGGCTGTCCGGGCAGGATGTTTACCAGCATCGCTTATACCGTATCGGCCTTCACCGACAGCATGAAGTTGTTGGCGGCATAACGCGCGGTGGTGGGCGATACCACGCGCCGTATCCAGATGCCGGCCGCCGCCCCCGCCGCGAGATTGCCGGCGGCCAGCGCCGCCGCTTCGGATGCGGCCAGCGACCAGGTGATGCCGGTTGGCGCGGTTGTTTCGTTCACCACGCTCTGGATGGCGTTCGCCACCGGCGTTTCCAGGCCGATCTGCACTTCATCCGAAGGGAATGGGGTGTTTTGCGCCAGCCAGACGATCATGCCGTACATGGTGTAGGCGCTGTCGTTTTTCACGATCAACGCCCGGTACTCAGTCCTTCCCGCCTGCGCCTCGCCGCTGCCGACGGAATCGAAGAGATTGTCGATGACGTTCGCCAGCGCGATGGCGTCGCTTGCGTTCGCCACGGGGAGCGACCCGGCCGTAACGGTGACGATGATGTATTTCGCCGCCGTGCCGGAGTAGACTTCGTATGTGCCGGATACGCCCACGGCGACCGCGGCTCCGGCGGCATCCCCCGGCGCGGTGAACGCCAGCGTCTGCCCGGCGGCGGTGAACGCGAGCGTGGCGTTTCCCGCGCCGCAATTGGCTGATACGTCGACGATGGCAATGCCGGTGACGTTTACCGGGGCCGGGGCGCTAAGCGATTTCAGTATGGCGCCGCTCCGCTTGCCCCCCAGCGAAAGCAGCGGGTTGGTTTGGGCCGCGCCATCGGTGGCCGCGCCGGTGAGATATATGTTCAGGTCCTTTTCTGCCATTGTGTTTCTCCGATCGTATTAAAAAATTGTTTACTCATGTCATTCTGAGCGTTAGCGAAGAATCCATTTCTGAAATGAGATCCTTCGCCTGCGGCTCAGGATGACGCGCGGTCACAGTGTGTATTGGCGCCGGCATTTGAGGGTCGTCGTCTCGCTGCCGGGGTTGGCCGCCCAGCGCATTTCGTGTATCTCCACGATTTCATCGAGGTTGGCGTACGGAACCGTCAGCCGTATCCTCCCCGCCAGATCGAGGTACGGGTTAATAAATGGCGTGGTCACGCGCAGAAAGCGTCCTTCCAGCGAGAGGCTGGCGATCTGGCGCGGGCCGTATTCAAGATCGTATGGTGAAAAAGTTCCATTCAACGCAAATGGCGCCCCCACGGCCGGGTCTTCCACTGGGCGGTACACGATGACGCCGTCGCGGTCGCCGTACCGGATCCGCTTTTGCCCCGGCAGCGGCGACTGCGTATCCTGCTGGCGGATCAGCACGTCGTCCGCCGCCATCAGCGCGTTGGGAAAGCGCTCGATACAGCCGTCCACCGGCCCGGTATTGTAGAGACAGACGTAGCTGATTGTTCCCAGCACGCTTGCCGCAACCGTATGGGCGTCCACCGTGTCGGCGGCGGACGGCGGTAGCGCGTAGTTGGTCATCCGCCCCGCAACGCCGGTGATGTCTTGCAGGCGCAGTTCCAGCGTCTCATCTCCGCCGTAACGTTCCTGCGCGCCGTCGGGAACCGGTACCCCTTTGATCAGCGGAACCGTTACGCTGGCGTTAGGCGTTTGGCAGGCCATCGAAACGGTTATGCGTGCCGTGTCGTCCGGCACGATGCGCTGCCACCACGCGCCGGCGGTGCGGGGGTTTTTTTCAGCGGGCCACGCTAGCGTGAGCGCGGCATACGTTCCCGAAAACGAGGCGCCGCCGTTGAATGCCGCGAGCGGCCCCATGTCGGCGGATGCGCCGTTCTGTTCCCACGTGGCGGTAATGCGCGAAACCATGTTGTTGCGCGAAGGGGCGGCAACCGCTTGGGCGATGGAACGGTTGGCCAGCGTGGCCCGTATCGGCAGCGTGTAATTCATATCCGCCGCGCCGTCACAAAATCGAGGGTGACGCTGTTGCGCCGGTCCGGCAGGCGCGACGAGCGGAGCCGTTGCGCCATCACCGCGCGGCTGTGCGCCCCGCTTGAAAGCCCTAGCGGGGTGCCCGCCTCCACCGCCGCCGTCAGCAAAGCCAGCCCGCTATCGTCGAGGTCGGTCTGCATCTGGAAGCGGGCGCCGCCGCCGCGCCCGCCAAAGTCGCGCGCGCCGCCGCCATCGAGGGTTTCCAGCGCCGCCACTCGGCGTTCGGTCTGCTGCATACCGGCGGCGGGCAACGCGAGGTGGAACGAAGCGTCATTCAGCGAAAACAAAACAGCCATTTTTTCCTTTCCCTTTTCTCTTGGTGGGACGGATTATGTACGGGCAGGTTTCAAACCTGCCCCTACCTGTCCGTCATCGGCCCGGCGGGCCGATGCGGTTAAATTCATTGGTGGTACAAACTGATTCCGCCGCACCGCAGGCGCGAAGGATTGCCCCCGATGCCGCCGTTGCCGGGGAACCATATCTTTCCCTGCGCGTAAAAAACGATCTGCTTCAGCCGGGGAAGCGTACCGGCGGGATTGATGGCCGGATTCCCCATGAACGGGTAGGCCGCCAAAAAATCATGGCAAAGGTTCACGGTGACATACGGCCCCGGCAGCTCGAAAAATCCGGGAAAGTAGCCGCCGCAATAATCCCCCGGCGGCGGCGCGGGGGTGATGTCGTTTCCCGCGGCGTTGAACACGCGGGTGAGCAGCCGCCCGTATGCGGCAAAGCCGGTCTCAGGATCGTCCATCGGCGCGTTGTACTTGTTGCGGAACAGGGTCGCCGTTATCGGCGTCGTGCCGTTCCCCGGCGTGCGGCGCGGCAGGGGACGGTTGAGCGCGTAATGTCCCATGCCTGTCAGTTCCGCCATGCCGGTGCGGATTTGCGAAAAATCCGATGTGCCCGGTGCCGCATAGACCAGCTTGAACGGCTGGTCCATGTTGGTTTCGTAAATGCTGTGATAAATGTTGTTTCCCCCGCTGTCCTGCATCAGCGCGGCGTTGATGCTCCCCGCGCCGAGGTGATCGGGGTACGGGGCCTTGTCGAAGATCAGGATCATGCAGCCCGGCAGCATGAGGCCGGAACCGGTTCCGTCGGCGTCGGTATAGTGGTTGTGTGTGTCTTCCGTAGTCAGGGATACGGTCATCCGCAGTTCGCGCGCGCCGCATTTCAGCTTCCGGTCCACCGATGCGGCCGCCGCTATCGGCGGGGCGATAACGCAGGTGTGGCCGGTATACTGCGGCGGCATGAGTATCGGGCGCGGGTAGCGGTAGCTCAATGCGGTGTAACCCGCCGCATCGGGCAACAGTTCGGCGGTTCCGGCGTCGAGCGCCAGCGTTCCGTCGGCGGTGACCGCGCAGAGCGGGCCGTATGTGGCGGTGTTGGAAATGTGACAGCTTGCCAGTGTCAATTTCCACTCCCGCACGGTGAACGGCGCTGGATTGGCTTTGCGGTAGATGAACTGTCCCGGCGCGGCGGGGGAGGGGGGGCTGCTCGCGCCGCCATTCAACAGATCAGCCGCGCCACTGTAGCCGATCCAATTTTCGGTGAGCGTACTGCATCCCGGATCGGGGGGAGTTGGCGGCGCGTTGCCGCCGGTGCCGGCGATCCACGGGCCGGAGATGCCTTTCTTCAGGCACTGCTCCCCCGGCGCGGGGCGCGTGTCGTGTATCACCGCCACGGTGTCGCCCGGTTGATAGAGCGTCTCCGCCCCGGGCAACAAGGCCGCGCGCCCCCCCTCGGAAAAATAGGCGGTGTTTCCGGCGATGGACCGTATCGTCCGCGTTTTATCCACCGGCTGATGCGTGAGCAGTTTGCCGTTATTGATGTACATCGCGGCGGCGGTGGCGGGGTGCGTGGCGGTGGTCTCGCGCGCCGAGCGCCAGCGGCGGCTGGTGCCATAGGGGAGGAGGCGGAACGCGCGCGGCGCATAGAGGCCGCCGGGAGTGAAGAGGCGGTACTCCTTGCCAACGGCATACGCAAAGCCGTCCACGGCGGATTGCACCTGGTGCGGAATGCCCAGGTCGTCCCTCACCAGATACCAGTTCGGCTTCCCCTCCACCGGTCCCAGAACCAATGCCCTGCCCATCAGGAATTCGTCACGTGAAGGATGTTTTCGTTCTGCACGCGTTTGAGGATTTCCTCCAGCACGCGGTTCACCAGTTCCTCCACGGCGCGGTCGCCCGCCTGCACCTGCACGGTCAGCGGCGTATTGGCGCGCCCCTGCGCGGCGTCTTTCATCAACTGCTTCATTTCGTTCAGCGAGCCGAGCATCTGGGTTAACAGTTCTTCCTGCGTCTGCGGCATTTTTTTCTCCGGCTAAACGGTTGTTGGAAACTCGACGGGGAAGAGAAGCGCTTCCCCTTCCACGATGTCGATGGGGCGGTAATCGGCGGCGGTTTCGGCGTGTGCGTAAAAAAGTTCGGCGCGCGCCTGCGCCGCGTCCGCCTGGAACTGATACAGGCGCGGGCCGTACGCGGCCTTCCGCGCGAGGTCCCCCGCATTGCCCGAAAGAACCCAGCGCGCAAGCCCCGGTTTCATCCGCCGCGCCACGGGGCGCATGGTGGCCGGATCGATCTCGTGCTGCGCCACCGGGGGACGGAAGTGGATGGCGTCCATCACGGCCATCACCGGCTCGCTCCACGTCGCCCATACCGCGCGTGGAACGGCCCCGGTGTGGATGGCGGCAAGCGGTGCGGAGAACCTTACAGAGGCGCTATACGGCAGCAGCGTGTATTCGGGGGCGTGGGAATATTCCGGCGCGAAAGAGATGTCGGTTTCGCCAAGCGGCCCGGCGGTGGCGGTGAGCCTGACGGTGGACGCCTCGATGCTCCCCACGGGAATCCACGGCGGCCCGCCCGCCGCGCCACGCGTGATGGAAAAGGCCGTCCCGTCCACGCCTGCTACCACGGCAACCGCGCCGAGGTTGGTGAGCGTGATGGATACGGTGCGGCAAAAGCCCGTGGCGGGACGGGCAAACGCGACCCCCGCCGATCCGGCGATATTGATCCGCGCGCCGCCGATGAGCAGCGTTCCCGCCGACAGGTCGATGGCGTTGGCCATCCCGGAGATGGCGGGGGCAACGAAGCAGCCGTTCATCACGCCGTCCGGCGTGACCGCCGGGCGGCGGTCGATGCCGGCCTCGTCACTCTCGCAAAGCGAAAAACGGGTGCCGGTGCAGGAAAAAAGCTGGTGGTTTCCGGTGTCGGCCATCGCTTCGTACGGTTTGACCGTAAAGCCGCTTTCCACCTTGAGAAGGAAATTGGTTCCGCTGGGGAGCTGTGTTGCCATCTGCCTCTCCTTATTCGATGACGGTCCATTGCCATTCCTGCCGGTAGGCGGAAAGGTTTGCGGAGCGGGCGACGGGCGTTTCCGCGATGAACTGCAGCGGCTGCGCGGCAAGCCCCAGCCGGTTGCCGGCCAGAAGCGCGCGCAGGCCGTCCAGCGCGGCGTACAGACCCGCGCCTGCCGCGTCCCCCCGCGTGGCGGCGGATGCCGAAAGCGAACGGAGGTTGCGCGCCACAACAAAGAGGTGGAAGTGGAACTCCAGCCCGCGCCGCAATTGGAACGGGGCGGTTTTCGCCGCGCCGCAGCGGTGGTATGAAACGAGCGCGGCGGGGGTTTCCCCCGTCTCCCGCGCAAGGTCGTTCGGGCCGGGTTCCAGGGTGTACGGCTTGGCGCGGTAGCCCGCCGCCGTGATGGCGTTCACCAGCGCGTCTTCCAGTTCATCGATACGGTACATTTTTAAAACCCCGTCAGCAGCGTGCGCGAAAAGTTGCGCGGCTCCGCCGTGTATGAAAGGGCGTTGTCAAGGTTCGCCGATGCGGGCGGCTCCGGCAGCGTCCCTTCCAGCGTCGCTTTCTTTTCCGCGACCGCGCCCAGAAACGCCATTGACGCGGTATAGGCGTCTTTCCATACGCCGGGATCGACGCTGCGGTAAAGGTGCAGCCGGTAAATGGCGATGGTGGCGCTGGCGTCGCGCACGGCGCGCGGGATGCCGGTCAGCGGCACGCGGTAGACCGGGCTGATCAGCGCGTCGATGATGCCGTCGGCGGCGTCGATGGCGTGTTGCGCCGCCGTTTGGTTCACCGCGCCGCTGTTGGCGGTGTCGGTAAGCTGGATGAGCGACGCCTCGCTGATCCGCTCCAGCAGGTCGGCGGTGGTCGAGTATGCCATTGCTTCTCCTTTATGTTAAGTGGGTACACAATTTATTGTGTACCCACCGGGAATGGGGAAACGGTTACAGGGCCGCGCCGCCGGTGGAGCCGTAAATGAGGTGCGGCAGGCCGAACCCGGCGTTGCCGCGGTAGTCCACGCCGTAGATGTACTCTTTGCGGAAGAAGACGTTCTCGTCCTGCAGCTTGTCCAGCGCCATGAACTCCGGCGCTTTGCGCGTCTGGAAGATGAACGGCTTCGCCGCGCGGGAGAGGTCGGCAAGGAACCAAACGGTCGGGTGCGCGGCCAGTTCGGGGGCCACCAGCAGGTCGGCGCTGTTCTGCCAGATGTTGGTCGCTCCGTTGGCCGTCTTGTCGGCGCGCAGAATGCCGCGGGCGGTCCCTTCCAACTGCGGCGGCACGATCAGCATGTTGGGGATGACGCGCAGCGGGCGCCCCTCTTCGTTGACGAGGCTCATCATCGCGGCGCGGGCGTTCTGGTAGCCGGTGGCGTCCAGCACCGCCGTGCCCCTGTTGCCCCACGACGGCTGGCTGCCGCCGTTCGGGTGCGCCGTGTCGAAGAACATCGCCTTGTCGAAACAGGCCTGGGAAAAACCGGCGATCAGCAGTTCGTTGAGCAAAAGGTCGGGATGCTGCTTGGCGGTTTCCCCCAGCTGCCTGAAGAGCGGGCTGTAAATGCCGATGGTGTCGTCCTCAAGATCGTTGCGGTCGACCGATACGGTAGCCTCGAAATCGCGGTTCTTGATGGTGAAGCCTTCCACCGAGATGTCTTTCACCACGCGGTCGCCGATCCACTCGCGCAGGCCGGGGAACTGGCCGAGCCACTTGTACTGTTCCTGCGCGGTGGTCGAGGGGACCGACACCGCCAGTTGCTCCAGCGCGGTGGCCGTGCCGTCATAGGCGTTCTGAAACACGGTCTTGAATCCGGTGTAGGCGGCGGTGAGCGACGCCTGGTTGATGACGACGCCGAGCAGCAGAAGGTGCTCAGGCCTGAAATGGCGCTCGCCGCCGAAAAGCCACGCGGCGGAAAGTGCGATGAAAGCGAAGAGGTATTTTTTCATTGGTTCTCCTTATGTGTTTTTTTGTGGGTGGGTACCCAATTTATTGGGTACGTTGGCGCAACGCGCCAAGCCGGTCGGCCCTGCGGGCCGATGTACACATTGAAATGTGTACCTACCGGTATTCTGGTGCTCAACTGCGGGTGGCGGAGATGATCTCCACGAACGCCGTGCCGCTGGACGGCACTTCGATGATGCGCCCCGCCCGCACATGCCGCAGTTGGATGCTGTCCGAGGCGTTCCCCACCGGCAGCGAACCGGCAACAACGTTGACGGAGATGCTGCTGCCGTCGGTGGCGACGAGGGTGAAGGCGCCCCCCGCGCCGATATTCACGGCCGCGCCGCCGCCCCACGAAAGCGTGGTGCCGATTGCGGTAAAGGCCAGCGTTTTGGCGCCGCCCACGGAAAGCGCCGTGCGGTGGATGGCCACGCCGGTGGCGTTCACCGGCTGGGCCACGATGCCCAGGCCGATGTTGTTGTCGTCCACCACCCAGGCTTCTTTCGCCAGGTCGGCCTGCGTGATGCCGGGGGCCGCGAAGTGGAAGATGCCTTTCAGATAGCCCTCGGCGGTCAACGCGCCGTTCGCGCCGCCGCCGTTATTGCTCTCCTTGCGGGATACGCCCAAAAAGGTTTCACCGGAGGCGTCGCTGGCGGGGGCCACGTAGCCCGCCGCGTTCACGCTCACCAGCGCGCCGGAGTAGATGTGCGCATTGGCGGCGGCGGGGAGCGCGAAGACGATCCCCTGCTTGCGTTCGCTCTTGATGTCTTTGGTCAATGTGGTCATGTAAGTTTCCTTTCAGTTATGAGGTTTTGTCCTGGTGGGTACCCAATTCGGGAGGCGCGGAAGGCTTTTTTCAATCCGCGCCGGATGTGGCCTATAGGCCATCTTGGGTACGTTGGCGCGTTGCGCCAAGCCGGTCGGCCCTGCGGGCCGATGTACACATTTAAATGTGTACCTACCTAAGAGATGGTGTTGTACTTGTCGAAGAGGGGGCGGCTGATGCCCAGCATCCGGTTCACCGCTTCCTGCTCGGCGGAAAGCGGCGCGGTTGCGGCGGCCGCCGTGCGGGTCACGATGGCGCCCATCTGCACCGCCGGGCGGCTGTTGGCGAGGAAGCGCCTGAATCCTTCCGGATCCTGCCCCGCGTAAGCGGCGGCCCAATCGCGCTGCGCCGGGAGTATCTTTCCGTCAGCGATGGCGGCGTTTATCTCGCCAGCCAGTTGCTGTGCCTTGAGTTGCGCCAGTTCCGCCTTGAGCGCCGTCAATTCGTCCGCCGCGCCGCCTTCCGGCGTTTCGCCCGGCTCCTTTTCGGCGGCCTCTTCCGCCGCGCCGTCATCAGGTTCGGAAAGCTCCTCCAGCTTTTCCAGCGCCGCCTGAAGCGCCGCCGCGTCATCGCTGCCGGGGGGCAGGCCAAGCGCGGCTTTCAGTTTGTCCAAAAGTTCCTGCATTAAAAATTCCTCCTGTAAATTGGGTTTGGGAAAAAAAGGCTGCATAGCCGGGATGTTGGGTTGATTGGTCAGCGCCACCGCCACCAGGCGTTCCACGTGCAGATCGCCGCCGGCGGAAAAGCGCGGATTGTAAAGCAGGGCGGGGGAGAGGTGGCTGAATGCGCCGCCGCGCACCGCTTCCGCCCCCCGCTCGTTGAAAACGATGACGCCGCGCAAGCCGTCCGGCATAACCGTCAGCGTGGATGGCGCGATCCGCCCGGCCAGCGCCGCGCCGGTACCGGTTGCGGTGGCGTGTTCAAAGTCGACCGGGATGTCCCGCCCGCGCCGCTTGGCGGCGGCGGCGATCCGTTGCAGCGCCGCGCCATCGATCACTTGGGTGCCCGACGGGTGCGGATGCCGCCCGATGGGGAGAAGCAGCGCGCGCAGCTCCATCAGTTGCCTCCTTTAACGGCAGGCGGCGAAACGGCTTCGCCCGCATCCGGCGCGTGGATGCCCGCCGCCGCATACAGCTCCGCCATCGGCACCGGCGCGCCCATGTCGTAAATCTTTTTCAGGCTGTCCAGCCGCGCGCCCCGGTCTTCGCCGTCTTCCATATCCGATGCGAACGCCGGATACCGTTTCTGCGCGCCGAAGTTCGCCTTGATAAGCGGCACGATGAAATCGCGCGTCAATGTTTCGTCCAGCAGCAGGCAGTCAAGCCGGGTGATGTCGGCCCGCACCCGGTCGTGCACCATCCCCAGCGCGTGGCTGCCGCCGCCGTTTTGGCCGCTTTCGGTGGTGAGTGTTTGTCCCAGCACCCGTTTGCTTTTCTGGCGGTTGAAAAACTCCACCGCGTTCTGGAAGAGGCCGTGGCTGCCGCTCAGGCGCGATTCGATGAACTCGATGGTGGTGTCGTCGCTGATGATGGCGGCCGCGTCGCTGCCGAGGTTTTGCACCGCTTGCCGCAGCATGGCGCGCGAGGCGTCGTCGCTGTTTTGGCGGAACCGCCCTATCCGCATCGGCACGCCGTAGAGGTCCATGAACGCCATCCAGTCCTTGATGGAAAAATTGGTGAAGAGGAAGTACCAGGCGATCCCCCGGTACAGCCCCGCGCGCAACGCGCCGCCGGAAGGCGACCGGACGGTGTGATAGATGAATTTGTCGCGCGGCAGTTCCACGCCGCGGCTGTCGCCCGGCGTCAGGTAGCGGGGAAACTCCAGCAGCCGGTTCGGCTCTTCGTAATTGATGAAGCTGAATAGCGATGGCGGGCAGATGTTCGCCTTTTTCACCGTCAGCCAGCCGTCCGCCGTGTCGAACAGCAGTTCGGCCAGCGCGAAGCCGCGGCCGATGGCCCCCAGCAGGTCGTGCATCAGCATCGTCTTTCCTTCCAATCCCTCCCAGGCATCGCGGATGAAATCGGCGTGGCGGCGCGATCCGGCGTCCGGCCCGGCGGGGCGGATGGTGCGCGCGCGCCCGGCGGCGGCCATCACGCGCGTCTGCATCACGGCGGCAAGGTGCAGGTCTTTCTCCTCCATCTCGTCAAAAAAGTTCATGGCGTTCGTCACGTAACCGGCGTCCATCTCTTTCAGCAGCGATGAAAGCCGGTTTGGCGTAAGCCCTTCCGACGGATAGTTGCGGAAGAGCGATGCGTTGGCGCCGCGAACGATCGGTTGCGGCAGGCGCGGGGATTGCTGTGTCATTACCATCTCCTGGAAGTTCTGTTTATGGTGACCGGCTCGTAGTGGATGCCGGCGGGGGCCGCCTCTTTCGCCGCGCCGCAGGCCAGCATGAAGGCCCACGCCAGGTCGGCGTGGCTTTCCGCCGACCGGGGTGCGTGATAGACGATGTTGCCGCTGCCGGTCACGCTGCGTTCGATGGAACGGAGCTGCCCGAACAGGCCGCGGTCGAGCGGCAGGCGGAGTTTCTTGTCCATCAGCAGCACGCGGGCGTCCGTCACCAGGCGGCTTTTCACCGGCGCGG
>JAHFEJ010000131.1 GCA_023248535.1 Nitrospinales bacterium
CCTTCTTCGACAGCACTTCCGTGATCGACGCCGTCAACGTGGTTTTGCCATGGTCGACATGGCCGATCGTGCCGACGTTTACGTGCGGCTTTGTCCGCTCAAATTTCTCTTTCGCCATTTACCCACTCCTTCACACACACAAGCCAAACTCTTAGATTATGCAGTTATCTACTATGGAGCCCGCGATGGGAATCGGACCCATGACCCCGTCCTTACCAAGGACGTGCTCTACCACTGAGCCACGCGGGCTTTTGCACAAATTCCCAACACACCACCGCCCTTACTGGAGCGGGAAACGGGACTCGAACCCGCGACCCTCAGCTTGGAAGGCTGACGCTCTACCAACTGAGCTATTCCCGCATGTATCGGCAATGGTGGAGAGGGAAGGATTCGAACCTTCGAAGGCCGGAGCCGACAGATTTACAGTCTGTTCCCTTTGACCACTCGGGAACCTCTCCCGTCCACATCTAATTCCACAATTTCAACTTACCCAACGCCTAAACTGGAGCTGGCGAAGGGAATCGAACCCCCGACCGGCTGATTACAAATCAGCTGCTCTACCAGCTGAGCTACGCCAGCCTCACCAAAAGGGTAAACCGAGATGATACGAAAAGAGCTTGATGGGTGTCAAGGAGTATTTACGCCGCAGGTCTCAAACGAAACCCCGCGCCTCCCTCCTCCGGAAGGGGCGATGCAACGCGAACACTCAGGTCACTTTTCGTTCTCGGCGGCTAGCGCTGCCTTAAACTCCGCATACTCCACATTATGTGGGTTCCGCGTAAGGAGGGACTCTATCACATCGCGGGCCTTTTGCAACATCCCGTTTTCAGAAAAAAGTTTAGCCAGTTCAAACGCCGCCGGATCGGTGAGCCGCCCATCGCGGTATAGCGGTTCCAGCGCGGCAATGGCGGCGGCCCCGCGCCTTGAATCACGGGTCACCCTTTCATCGGAGAAATAGGCCCAGTACCATGACCGGGCGAAACGTCCAAACGCGGGGCGATCCGCCAACAACGCTTCCGACGTTAGAGTTACATAGGCCTTTTCGTCAAAACGCGACTTGGCGGCAAACGCCCGGTTTATCCCTCCCACTAAGCGGATCAACCCCGCCGCACGCCCCTCCCCGGCGATCATTGGTTCCATCGCCGCGGCCTTTACCGCTGCGGTTACGAACAACAGTGCCGCCACAACCGCCAGAATTTTCCCCATGCGCAGCCCGTTCCCGGCGGCGGGAGGGCAAGGAATGGACGGCTCCGGCGACGGCTCCTCCCCGGCAAGTTTGGCAAGCATCATCATAAATGGCAGCAACAACACCAGCGAGAGGCCAATCCATCCGGGCAAAGCGGGGGAAACAAAATGCGCGGCCGTATAGGTGGTATCTTTCGAAGCGGTGGCAAACCCGATAGCCGCGTGCGCGATGGCATCAAGAACAGCGGTGGCCAACAGAACCGCCAAAACGGCGGCCGCCAACCATACCAGCGCCGCGAGAAAGGGTGATTTTTTATTATCCATGATAGAGCGGTGCCAGATAGCCGAATAACGCGATGAGATTAAGCGCAAGAAACAGATAGAATAGCGCCGGACGCCACGCCGAACGTTTTACCAATTCAAGGAACTGGATGCCGCCGTACGCGCCGAGAATCGATGCGGGCGCAATAGCGTAAAAAAGATAGCGTCCCGATACCAGCCGCATAAATTGTGGAGAGAAAAAGGTGCCGACATTCATCGCCAGCACCATGAGACAAAAGAGAAGCGCAAAAACAAGCGTCCGCGATGCGGGTTCCCGCCGCCAGCGGAACATCCCCGCCACGATCCCGGCAACAATGGCGCCGGAGACAAGGGCGTACAACACATAAAAACCAAAACTCTGTTTATAAACCATCTGGCCAACGGTGAACCAGCCGGTGACAAACATGATGGACAGCCCCCGCAACCACATCCCGGCGGGGAGTGCCGCCAGCTCGGCCGGGCCGGAGAACGAATATCCCAGCGAAAGCCCAACCCGGTCGGCCAGTCGGATCATGCTGTCGGTTGCGGCCAGTTCCAGTGAAAGCAGTGCCGCCGCCATCACGATGATGAACAGCGCCCCGTGCTTGACCGCCATCCGGGGCGAGCGGGCGGCCAATATCACCGCGGCAAACGCGAGTGGGAAAAGGATCACGGCATGTCTTTTCACCAACAGCGAAAGCGCCAACAAAGCAAACAGCGCCGCCAGGCGGCGGCCTGAAAGCTCCCGTGCCACGATCATGGCCACACAGCCGTAGAAGACCGCGCTGAATAATAAAACCGCCAACACATCGGAATTGACCATGGAGGAAAGATAAGAGAACTGGGGATGAAATCCGGCGATCACCCCGGCCAACAGCGCGGCCTCACCGGCCCCAAAGAGCAATACGGCTGAGCGCCATGCGAAAAACACGGTAAGGAGCGAAAGCAGCACCGAGACCCCGCGCGCCCAATAAAGCGCCCCTTCCACCGAAGCGGGGGCGAACAACCGCACCGGCAATGAAGCCACCCAGTAATACAGAGGGGAGCGTGTGCCGACAAAATCCTCGCTATGCTGCATCAACGACGTTTGGGCAAATGCGGCGGAATCACCGGGGGGCGCGGGCATCTCCGCCAACTTCCAATAATCGTTGCGGGAGAGGGACTCCAAAATCCGCGCCTCGGCCGATGGCTTATCGGCCAGACCTGAAAGAACGTACACATACGCGAAGTGGTTTGGCTCGTCATTACCAAGCCACGGAGGCACCATGAACATGAAGAAAAGCGATTTTACCAGCACCGCCGAAAACAGCAGCCAAAGCGTCCGGCTTTTCATCGGCCACGCCTTCCGCAACAATCGCACCGCCGGAAAAGGCAGACGGCGGTCCGCCGGATGAAATAGAGATTGCCGAACAGATAACGGCGCCACAGCCGCCCCGGTTCCTGCATTAGCCGGAAAAACCATTCAAGCCCGATCCGCTGCATCCAGCGGGGGGAACGCCGCACCAGCCCCGCCACCACATCAAAGCTGCCGCCCACTCCCATCGTAAACGGCACGTTCATCGTCCGCAGGTGACGTTCCATAAACAGTTCCTTCTTGGGCGACCCCAT
>JAHFEJ010000085.1 GCA_023248535.1 Nitrospinales bacterium
GGGTGCGAATGGGTGTCTGCTATGCGCACGTTATCAGGCAAAACGAAATTGGGAACAATTCGTTGGAATGAGGTTGTCATGAGCCCTTGACTCGTGAGCTTATGGGCGTTGTACCGGCGCAATAGCCTTTCTTAGCCGGAGATTTGGGGCGGCTGTTCCTTGCAGTCGGGATGGGGGCGAACAAAGGGCGAAGAAGCGCGGATGGAGTGTGGAAAAAAGCGGCACATCGCTGATGGTGATTGACTGGGCAACCCATATTATATAAACTTTAACCTCATATTTTTTTTGGAGAAAACAATCTGGTGGCGAAAGTGCTGGTTACCGGAGGATCCGGTTTTATCGGTGGTTATGTATTGCGCCATCTTGCGCAAAACGGGCACCAAGTGACGAACTTCGATATGCTTTCCAAGCCGGTTTCCGGCGTTCGCGAAGTAATCGGTTCCATCCTTGACCGCACGTTAATGGCGGAATTGGTCAAGGAACATGATGCAATATTTCACTTTGCCGGTTTTGCCAATATCAACAAGGTGAAGGACGATCCGGTTGCCTGTTTGGAGCTTAATATTATGAGTACGGCCTATTTCATGGACGCCGTAAAACGGACGGATAAACTGTTTTTCCTCGCTTCTTCTGTTTATGTGCATGACGACAACGGCCATTTCTATACCACCTCGAAGCTGTGCGCCGAGAAGGTTTGCCGCAACTATCACCAGCTTTTCGGAACCGGCAGCTGCCTTCTGCGGCTTGGCACCGTATACGGCGAACAGAGCCGGCACGAGGACGTCATATCGCTTTTCGTGAAGCGGGCATTACAAAAGCAACCATTGATGATACATGGCGGCGGAACGCAGGTGCGCAACTTCATTCACGGGGAAGATGTGGCGCGCGCCTGCGGATTGGCGTTGACCCGGCGGGGCGAGGACGGCGTACAAACATTGATCCTCGCGGGCGAGGCGGATGTTACCATCAATGATTTGGCGCTCAAAGTGCAGAGCCTCATTCCCGGCACGGTCATTTCGCACCAGCCCGCCGCCCAACGGGTAAAAGATTATTCCGGCGCCATTGAGGGTTTAACCGAGACCTACCATGCTTTGCAGTGGCGTCCGCAGGTGGGAATTGATGAAGGGGTGAAGCGCATGATAGGACATTTCCGGCAATGAAGAGGATATTACTGGCTTCGCTTCCGTTTTACCGTTTGATGGGAAGTCATTTCAACGGCATGAGCCTGGGGATCAGCTATATCGCCGCGATGCTGAAAAGCCGCAATTTTAACGTCGGCATCTACAACGCCGATTACTTCGATTCCGGCAAATACCTGACGCAAGAGGAGATATTCTCCGGACATCACAATTACGAAACGATTATGAAGGATGAAAACCATCCGCTGTGGGACGAGGTGGTGCAAAATATTCTGAGGTGGTCTCCCGATTATCTGGGCATTTCCATGTATACCGCCAACTATCCTTCCGCCAAAATAGTATCCAGGAAAATACGGAAGTTGCGCCCCGATATAAAAATCGTTGTCGGCGGCGTACACGCCACCCTGGCCTATCGTGATCTGATGGCCGAGGATTGGATTGATTTCCTCATCAGGGGCGAAGGCGAGTTCGCTTTTCTCGAGCTGGTGAACAATGTTCCCCTGCACGCGATTGGCGGGCTGTCCTGGCGCGATGCAAACGGCTCCGTGGTTCACAATTCCGGCAGGCAGCCGATAGAACCGCTGGATATCGTCCCGTTTCCCGAACGCGACGCGTTCATTACGCCGTCGCATAATATGGACTTGGGGCAGATTATTACCGGACGGGGTTGCCCTTTCGCGTGCACCTACTGCGCCAGCCCGGCGATGTGGGGGCGCAAAAATGTCCGATTCCGTTCGGTCTACGATGTGGTTACCGAATTGGAGCTTATATCGAAGAAATACCAGTCATCAATGATTTATTTTTCCGACGACACGTTTAGCCTCAAAAAAGAGCGGACAATCGAGCTGTCCAACGAGATCGTTCGGCGCGGCCTGAACATTTCCTGGAAGTGCGATACCCGCGCCGACTGCCTCGATGACGAATTGGTTGGGGCAATGAAGGCCGCCGGATGCCAATTGTTGAAGATTGGCGTTGAAAGCGGCAGCGAGCGGATATTGAAGCTGATCAAGAAGGGGGTATCCAAGGAAAAAATCATGGCGGCGGCCAAGGTGGTGAAATCCCACGGCATCAAGCTTACCGCCTACCTGATGATTGGATTCCCCGGCGAGACAAATGAAGACGTGCAAAAGACCATCGATTTCGCGCAGGAAATGGATGCCGATTACTACAGCCTCAGCATCCTTGCGCCGTATTTCGGGACGGAGATATTCAATACGATGGGTGAGCACGGCATCGAGCTTGAAAAAGACCACTGGGAGTATTTTTACCATCAAAGCATGAAGATGCTGGAAAAGAGCAGTATTTCCCCCGATATGGTTGAGAAATTTTTGCAAATCAATCTGGGACGGCGCCGGATTTAAGCGGCGCCGGCTCCGGTAGCGGCGCAAAACACAGAGGATAAAACAGGATGAGTCAGAAAAAAAATATTCCGATGCTGCGGTTGCACTATACCGATGACGAGATGCGGTTCATCAAGGATGGCGTTGAGGAGATACTTCGCAGCGGCTATCTCACGATGGCCAGCAAGGTGCGCGATTTCGAGGGCCGTTTTGCCAAATGGTGTGGTGTAAAATACGCGCTGGGAACAAACTCCGGCACCAGCTCTTTGGAGATACCTTTGCGGGCTGTCGGGGTCGAGGGGAAAACCGTCATCTGCCCCTCGAACACTTATATGGCCACTCCCATTGCGGCGGTGCATGCCGGTGCGAAGGTTGCTTTCACCGATACGCGGGTTGAGGATTTGCAGATGTGTCCGGATTCGTTGAAGCTGTTGCTGGATACAATACCGGATGTGGCGGCGGTGATGGTTGTTCACATTGGGGGTATCATCAGCCCCAATTATTGGACGATAAAAAAAATGTGTGATGACCGGAAAATCCCGATTGTCGAGGATGCCGCCCATGCGCATGGCGCTACCATCGACGGCAAAATGGCCGGCACCTTGGGCTTGGCCGGCTCATTCTCCTTTTACCCGACCAAGGTGATGAATACCGCGGAAGGGGGGATGGTGACCACCGATTCGGAAGAGATATATAAATTGGGCGTCATCCTGCGGGAGCACGGCAAGGCGGATCATGCGCACAATGTGCATACCGAGTTTGGCTATAATTGGCGCTTCAGCGAGTTTCACGCGCTGCTCGGCATTCAACAGATGCTCAAAGCGGATCAGATACTGAGCGAGCGGCGGCAGATCGCCGCGTGGTACGACGAGTTGCTTAAAGGGGTGCCCGGCGTCAAGCTGCTGAAAATACCATCCAACACCAAGTCCGCCTACTACAAGTATATCTGCTACCTTGACGAAAAGATCGAGCGTTCCGTGGTGAAAAAACGGATGGCCGAAGATTACGGCGTATTTCTTACCGGCGAAGTATATTCCGATCCGTGCCATTTGCAACCGGTGTTTGCGCGGAACCCCAAAACGCTGGTTCAGGTCAAGGAGAACAACTACGATCGGACAAGCTATGTTTGCCGGCATCACATCTGCCCGCCGCTTTATCCAAACCTCACGCGCGAAGAGGTGGGGTATGTTGTGGAAAGTATGCGCCGCGTTCTTGGAACGTTGTAGCCCGCGGAACTGTATTGCCGGATGCAAAATCATGGAAGTGGAAGGCCTCTAAGGGTAGCTTATCTTTCCAACAGCCTTAGTATCCATGATTACTTCTTTATGAGGTGGATGATTGAGGCTGGCGCCGAGGTGGTTTTTTTCACATATCACGACATGGACAGCGAGCGCCTGTTGCGCCACCATCCCAACACCGGCCCTGAAGTATTAGAGAATATCCGATCGCTCAACGTGCCAGTGGTGCGCTATTTCCCCTGGGTGTATAGCGGGAGCACCATTGTGAAGATGTCGCTCTTAATTATTCACGCCCTTGTCGCTCCGTTTCTCTTGCCGCATTATTTCAAACGGCACGCGTGCCATGTCGTTAATGCTGGGTATGTGCAGCGCGACGGATTTGTAATCGCCCTTTCCGGTATTCGCCAGTTCTTTCTTACGGTATGGGGGAGTGACATACTTATTCTGCCGCGCCGCAATAGGGTGATGAAATGGATGACGTGTTACACCTTGAAAAAGGCGCGTATCATTTATTGCGATAACAGCTATGTCGCCGACGAAGTGAAACGCATTTATCCGCCAGCTAAAGATAAGACGGTGGCGTTTCCACAATTCGGCGTGGACAGCGCTCTTTATGGTGGAAGTGGTGGCGCGGCGGCGCTTAGGGAGGAATTGGGGCTTACCAGTGAAAAAGTTATTATTTCAACCCGTCTTTTTTTCCCCGTCCATAATATGCGGGCTATTCCCCATGTGGTGGAAAAGCTCTCCGGTAAGACATCCATCCCATTTAAAATGATTATGGTGGGGTATGGGCCAGAATATGATTCAGTCCAACGGTTGGTGAAGGATAAAAATCTGGAGGATCGGATACTGATGCTGGGAGGGCAAAGCCCCGAACGGATAATATCCTTTCTCGGTATAGCGGATATCGCCGTTTCGGTTACCCTGTCAGATGGCACCCCTCAATCCATGCTTGAAGCGATGGCCGCCAGCCTTCCACTTGTGCTGCACAACCTGCCGACTTGTCATGAATGGGTGGAGGAGGGAAAAAACGGGTTTCTGGTACCTATCAATGATTACGATGCCTTGGCGGATCGGTTGGCCCGCCTTCTCGATGACGGTGAATTGCGGACAGCCATGGGTGCTCGTAACCGGCAGATCGCAAAGGAACGATGCGATGTGCGGGTTAATGCGCGGAAGTGCGTTGAGTATATGAGAATGGCCGCTGGTTTTTCATCCCAGTTATTAACCTGACAGATATAAAACTATCGGCCGTAAGGATTTCTTAGTCAATAGAGAAAACTGGTAAACCTCTTTACTTTATTTCTATCTCCTTAAAATGGTATACTTGTTCGCTAAGTTGTAAATGGCATCCCCAAGGAGTGTGACCAATCATGGCAGAAGTAGTTTTAATTCGCCCTAAATTTTGCCCGCCTTCCGAGGTCGCGCGCGAATCGAGACCCCCGACCGGGTTGCTTTATCTTGCCGCTATGCTGGTACCTGACGGTGTTACGGTCAAAATCATGGATCAAAGCGTTGAAGATGACTGGCGTTCTTTTCTTGAAGAGAACATAGGTGCCGAAACCATCTGTGTAGGCATTACTTCCCTTACCGGGAATATGATCCAAAACGGTATAGAGATGGTCAAGCACATCCGCACACTGACCAGCGCGCCGGTTGTATGGGGTGGGGTTCATCCGTCATTGGAGCCGGATACCACAATTCAATCCACGCACGTGGACATGATTGTGGTGGACGAAGGGGAGGAAACATTCCCCGAATTGGTGCGATACATCCGGGACAAAGGCGATTTGTCGCACGTGAGGGGGATCATTTACAAAAAGGATGGCAAGATTTTCAAGAATGCGCCGCGTGAACGGTATGACCTGAATAACCTGCCGCCATTGCCGCTAGATTTGGCGAATCTGGAAAAATACCGCGGGCACCAAATGCTTTCCTATTTCTTCCGGTTCAATAACGACATCGCTATTTCATTTGAAACCAGCCGCGGGTGCACCAACAAATGCACCTATTGCGTTATGGCAAGCGACAATTATGACCAAAAGTCGAAATGGCGCGGAATGACCGCAAAAAAGATTGCCGACAATGTCGAGTTTTACATCAATCGCTACAATGTCCGGTCATTTGTTTTCGTCGACGACAATTTCTTCGCAAATCCTTTGCGTGCGAGGGATTTCATCGAGGAAGTGGAAAAGCGCAAGCTGGCCATAGAATGGTTTGCCGATCTACGGATGGACACGGCGGAACGCAAACTGGGCGTCGAATTTATGAAGCGCGCGGAACGTGCAGGGCTGCGTTCCCTCGGGATAGGAATTGAGAGCGGTTCAAACCGCATTTTGGCATTCCTGAACAAAGGGGAGAAGCGAGATACCTATATCGAGGCGAACCGGATATTGGCGCAAACCGGCATTACACCACAGTACGGTTTCATTCAGGGCCTACCGGGTGAAAAGGTCGAAGATATTAAGGAGACCTATACCCTTATTGCGCGCTTCCTGCTTGACAATCCCAATGCGATCCCCAGCGTGAATAAGTTGCTTCCCACCCCCAACACCCCCCTTCTGAAAGAGTGCATGAAGGCGGGATGGAAGCCGCCAACGACGTTTGAAGGATGGGTGAACTACTGTGATACCCATTGGGTGCATGGCCCGACTCCGTGGATGGATAAGGAGGCCGCGAAGTTCATTATTTCGCAGCTTTATTACGACGACATCATAACCATCGCACGCAGTCCCCGCCGCCGTGTGTATCTTCTTGAGCTTATCCTCAAGATTTCGACCAAGCTGCTCATGTTCCGTGTTAGTTCCGGTTTTAGCTACCTCAGGATAGAAGCATTTTTTTACAGGATCATCCGGATTGATTTCATTTACACCTTTATGAAAAAGGTGTATTTGGGGTTTCTTCGCTTGCAAGGCCAAGCACGCCGTTGATGCCTTGGTTTGCAAGGGTTGAGCGATGAATCTGAAAAAATTTCGCAAAATTGGTGGGTTTGCCATTAATTACGCCGGCAGCCAGGTACGGGTGCCCATATCCGAAAGAACCAAATGGAACGTTTCCGTTCCAGTGCAGGTTTACTGGATGGTGACCCGCCGGTGCAATTTTGAGTGCCAGTTCTGCGATGTGATCCGGCATCCCGATGACGTGAGGCAGGAACTGACTCCCGAAGAGGCCGCCCGTTTCGTCCATCAAATGGCCGACATGGGGATATACAAGCTTGGCATCTCGGGGGGCGAACCATTGCTGCGGAAAAAGCATATCCTGGCCGCCATTAGGGCCGCCAACGAGCGCGGCATCTGGACCGGCCTTGGCACCAACGCCTCGCTTTTGGATGAAGGGAGCGTCATTGAATTGGCCGATGCGGGGGTAAATCACCTTTCCATTTCGCTCGACGGCATGGAGGAAACGCAGGTGCGCCTTCGCCGCAATCCAAAAGCCTGGAGCGGGGTGGTGAATGCGCTCCGTTTGGTGAAAGAAAAGGCCGACGGACGGATGTTCGCAAAACTGAACTATGTGCTGAACAACCAGAATATCGACGAGATACTGCCGGTTGTCAACTTTGCAAAGGAAAACGGCGTTTCCATCGTGTTTGTTCCGTACAACACATACAACCAGAATTTCATCAGAACCATGACGCAGGCGGAGATCGCGGAAAAGGACAATCTCTGGATATCCGCGGAAAACCAGCCGAAGTACGCGGGCATTGTCGATACCCTTATCGCGATGAAAAAGAAAAACCCCGCGGCGATACTCAATACGGTCAGCCACCTGCGCCAGGTAAAGACCTTCTTCACCAATCCCAAGTCGAATATCACGAACCGCTGTGGCTCGGCTTACCGCAACATGCATATCGATCCTTTGGGTAACGTCATTCCCTGCTGGACGTTTACGCAATCGATGGGGAATGTGAAGACGCAATCTCTGAAGGAAATATGGTATTCAGACCAATATAACCAGTTGCGCAAAAAGATGCTGCGGTGCAATTTGTTATGTATGGGGGGGTGCCGGATGTTTCCTACCGTTATGGACATCCTGTTCGACGGCGCACGCATGGTGCGCGCCAAGGTATTTGGCTGATCTGGTGCGATACCCGCTTGCCTAAAAAAAAGCTGCTCATTGTATTCGGTTCGGGGGGGCACCAGCGTCAAATGACACAGCTTGCCGCCCAGTTGGCGGGCCGCTATGAGATCGTGGGGATCTTCACGCATGAGGATTTTGTAGCTGAAAAGCTGAAGTCCTACCGCCACCACTTTGTTAAACGGCCGCGTATTTCGGACGAAGGCTACGCGTGGTACTTCCTCAAAACACTTCTTTGCTTTCTCCAGAGCCTCAGGGTGGTAGTTCGAGAATGGCCTGCCGCTGTTGTTTCATGCGGGCCATCCACCGCGGTGCCGGTAATGTATGCCGGAAAATTGTTGGGGCGTAAAATAATTTTCATCGAATCGTGGTCGAAGATAAGCACCAAATCGATAACCGGCAAGCTGGTTTACCCGATTGCCGACCTGTTTTTCGTGCAATGGGAGGAACAGTTAAAGCTTTATCCCAAGGCGACTTTCAGGGGGCGGCTCAGTGCATAAGGTCTTTGTTACTGTAGGCACCTACAAGGAGGGGTTCGACAAACTTGTCGAGGCCGCCGACAGGATAGCCGCCGTCGAAACGTCGTTCGAGTTGGTAACGCAATCGGGGTTTTCCAAATACAAGCCCATACACCACCGATTTTTTGAATTTACCGATACAATAGACGAGAACTATGATTGGGCCGATGTTGTGGTTTGCACCGGCGGGGCGGGAACCATTTTTTCATGCCTTAAGAAAGGGAAAAAGATTGTCAGCATCCTTGATGCGGATCGTATTGGCATTATTTCCGAGGCGCACGCCTACGACATTACCAACCATTTCCGCGATAAGGGGATGCTGGTGCGGTGTGACCGCCCAGGAGAATTGCTCGCCGCGTTGAAACAGGCTGTTGCAATGCCGCCATACATCTACACGGAGCCGCCTTGCATTATTGCCGGGGAAATATCCTCCTTTTTGGAAAAATAAGGCCATAACATAAGCAGTCGTTTTCCCCATTCAGTGTCGGCATTGATTAGGAAGGATATTGTGTTAAAATACGAAAACTTTGTTCCAATAGGGAAAATTTTCAGGTTTGTGGTCTGTCGGTTAGAGGAGCCAAAGAGCGATGAACGTTCCTTTTCTTGATCTTAAAAAGCAGTATGACTCGATAAAGCCGGAGATCGATTCGGCCATACAGGAAATAATCAATTCTTCCGCTTTTATCGGCGGCGCGGCGCACAAGAAATTTGAAGAGGCGTTTGCCGCGCATCAAAACGTGAAATTTTGCGTCGGCGTGGCCAATGGCACCGATGCGTTATATGTCGCGCTTAAATCCATGGGGTTGGGGGCGGAGGACGAGGTTATTGTGCCTGCCAATTCCTTTATCGCCACTTCCGAAGCGGTGTCGCTCACCGGCGCGCGCGTAGTTTTCGCCGATGTTTCACGCGCCACGGCGCTTATCGATGTGGCGGACGTGGAGCGGAAGATCACCGCAAAGACAAAAGCGGTTATTCCCGTGCATTTGTACGGGCAGCCGGCGCCGATGAAAGAGCTTAAAGCCCTGGCGCAAAAGCGCGGCCTGAAAATCCTGGAAGATTCCGCGCAAGCCCATGGCGCGGCCATCGACGGCGTGCGGGTGGGTAATTTCGGCGAGGCGGCCACCTTCAGCTTTTTCCCCGGGAAGAATTTGGGCGCGTACGGCGACGGGGGGGCTATCGTATCCAACAGCCAGGAACTGGCGGAAAAATGCCGCATGTACGCCAATCACGGGCGTCTTGATAAATACGACCACAAGATGGAAGGGATAAACAGCCGACTTGATGGCCTGCAGGCGGCCATTCTCAGCGTGAAACTTAAGCATCTCGAAAAATGGACCGAGCAGCGGATCGCCATTGCGGATCATTACGATAAACATCTGTCCAAAGAAGTGGAGCGCTTTGAGCGGGTTCAGGGAAACCGCCATGTTTACCACCTCTACGTTATCAAGGTGAAGGATCGCGAAGCGCTGCAGGCGCACCTCAAGGAGAAGGGGGTCGGCACCGGCATTCATTATCCGATCGCGTTGCCGTTGCTGAAAGCATACGCGCATCTGGGGCATACTGAAAAGGACTTTCCCGTGGCCTCCCGCCTTTGCAAGGAAATTATGAGTATTCCGGTGGATGGCGCCATGACGATGGATCAGGCCCGCTATGTCACCGATGTGATCGGCGGATTTTATTCGAAATAACCGGTAAACCCGGCTTTGGACCGGGGCGTTAGGCAGGGAGGACGGCATGGGCGAAAAGAACATCAGGTTTGCGCTGATCGGCTGCGGCGCCATTTCACAAAAACATATCACCGCGCTGTCCAAGGTTGATGGGGCTGAAGTGGTGGCCGCCTTTGATATCAATTCCGATGCCACCGCCGCATTTAGCAAAAAATACGGTATCCCCGCCTTCACCAGCATGGATGAGTTGGTGGCGAAAACCGCCCCCGATGTATTCAATATCCTCACCCCTTCGGGGTTGCATGCCCAGAATGTTTTAGATCTCATAAAATACGAAAAACATTTTGTCGTGGAAAAGCCGTTGGCCTTGCGGCTCGATCAAATTGACCGTATTTTAGCCGCCTGCGATGCCAAGGAGTTGAAGATTTTCGTGGTGAAGCAGAACCGGTTCAATACCCCCGTCGCCAAACTTCACGAGGCGCTTGAGAAAGGGCGTTTCGGCAAGCTGGTGATGGGAACCGTTCGCGTTCGCTGGAGCCGCAATCAGTCGTATTACAACGAGAAGAGCTGGCGAGGCACATGGGCGTATGATGGCGGGGTATTGACCAATCAGGCCAGCCACCACATTGACATGCTGTTGTGGATGATGGGGGACGTTGAGAGCGTCATGGCGAAGATCACCACCCGTTTGGTCAACATCGAAGCGGAAGATACCGGTGTTGCTATTTTGAAATTCAAAAGCGGAGCATTGGGGATTATCGAGGCGACCACCGCCACCCGCCCAAAGGATATTGAAGGTTCCATCAGCGTGTTGGGCGAAAAAGGCTCCGTTGAGATCGGTGGCTTTTTCGTGAATGAACTGAAGGTTTGGAATTTTGCCGAACCCGATCCGATGGATGCGGAT
>JAHFEJ010000086.1 GCA_023248535.1 Nitrospinales bacterium
GCGCATGCCGAATTTTGCCAGCAGCCAGTGTGATGACGCATAACCGGCGAAGAGGAGCAGTTGGAAGAAAATAACGCAGGTAAGCCAGATTGCCGCGCCGCCGCCGAAGAGCGGCAATATCATTTTGGCGGTCATCGGCTGCACGAGGAAGAGGAGAAACGCCGAAAGGCCGATGGTGGCGGCGCAGACTATGTAGGCCATAGCCGCCATTTTACCAGACGCGGCGGATGGCGTGGTCCGCAGAATGTTTAATTTAACCACAGAGACACGCAAGACACAGAGAGGGTTTGATTTTTCTCCGTGGCTCCGTGCCTCTGTGGCAATTTCCCATCTCTTTCCTAAATCCCGTTTCCGAAATTGAAAATGATAAACGTGCCGGGATCCGGATTCAAGCGTCAGGCGTAGAATTCGGCCAACACCTCTTCGGCGCCCGCGCGCAAAAGCGTTTCCGCCAGGCGCACCCCCGCCTCTATCCTCTTTTCGGGGTTGACGGCGATGGTCTCGCGGAAATAGCGCTTGCCGCCAAGATCGCTTACCAGTCCTTCAAGAATAAGCGTTTCTCCGCTGATGACGCCATAGGCCCCTATCGGCACTTGGCATCCCCCGCCCAGACGGCCGAGGAAGGCCCGTTCCGCCTCCACGCAGATGGCGGATGGATCGTGATGCAGGCGGCGGACGATGGCGTTCACCTCTTCGTTCCCCGCGCGGGTTTCAAGGGCAAGCGCCCCCTGCCCCACGGCGGGAAGCGAGACGGCCGGGTCGAGCAGTTCGGTGATGTCGTTCTCGTAGCCGAGCCGTATCATGCCCGCGGCGGCGAGGATGACGGCATCCCATTTTTCCGATTCCATTTTTTTCAGCCGGGTCTGCACGTTGCCCCGCACGTCGACGATCTGGAAATCGGGGCGGATGCGGAGCAACTGGCACTTGCGGCGGAGCGAGCTGGTGCCGATGCGCGCGCCCCGCGGCAGGTCTTCGAACTTCACGCCGCGGCTCACCAGCGAATCGAGCGGGTTTTCCCGCTTGGTGATGATCTTTACTTCCAGCCCTTCGGGCACCGCCGTCGGCACGTCTTTCATGCTGTGCACCGCGAGGTCGATTTCCCCGCGCAGCATCGCTTCTTCTATTTCCTTGGTGAACAGCCCCTTGCCGCCGACTTTCGCCAGCGGAACGTCCAGTATCTTGTCGCCCGTGGTTTTTATCTTCATCAGCTCAACAGAGCCGACCTCGCCGAATTTCAACAGCTCGCTTTTGATGTGTTCCGCTTGCCAGAGGGCCAGCGGCGACGAGCGGGTGCCGATGCGCAGATGCAATTTCGCCATATGTGGTTATTCCAGGTTGAAAAGGTGTTTGGCCAGCTCGGTGAGCGAGCGGCGGTGGTGCGGGTCTTCGCCTTTCACGGCGTGACGTTTCAGTTGCAGGGTGGGATCGTGCAATATCTTGTTCACTATCGACGAGGCCATCGCATTGACGGCCTCGCGCTGTTTTTCATCCAGGTTCAGGCGCGAGAAGGTCTTTTGCAGTTCGCGGTCTTTGATCTCCAGCGCCTTTTGCCGCAACGCCACGATCATCGGCTCCATCTCCAGCTGGTCCAGCCAATCGGAAAAACGGGATACCTCGGCCTGAATGATCTGCATCGCCTTCGCGGCTTCCTTTTCGCGCTCCATGCGGTTGGTTTCAACCACCTTGGCCAGATCGTCGATATCGTACAGGAAGACGTTGGGGATGTCGTTGATGGAAGGCTCGATGTCGCGCGGAACGGCGATATCGATGAAAAAGACCGGGCGGCCGGTGCGGGCGCGCATCGCTTTTTCCACCATGTCGTATTTGATGACGTAATGGGGGGCGGCGGTGGAGGAAAGAACGATGTCGGCATCGGCGAACTCCTCGGGGAACTGCTCGAACGGCACGGCACTGCCCCCCAATTTCACCGCCAGGTTCGCGGCGCGTTCGTAGTGGTGGTTGGCCACCAGTATCGTTTTCACCCCCTGGTTGACCAGATGTTTGCCGGCCAACTCGATCATTTCCCCCGCGCCGATAAGCAGCACGGTGCGCCCTTCAAGCGTGCCGAATATCTTTTCGGCCAGTTCCACGGCGGCATAAGAAATGGAGACCGCCGATTCGGCCACGGCGGTTTCGGTGCGGACCCGCTTTGCCACGCTGAACGCTTTTTCGAAAAGCTGGTTCAGTATGCGCCCCGTCGCTTTCACCTTGCGCGCGTTTTGGTATGCGTCCTTTACCTGGCCCAGTATTTGCGGCTCGCCCATCACCATTGAATCGAGGGAGGAGGATACCTTGAAAAGATGTTCCACCGCCTCTTCGTGGGCGTAGCTGTAAAAATACGGTTCCAGCGAACCGGCTTCCAGTTCGTGGTAGCGGTACAGGAAGTTCTTGAGCGCCTGCATCCCCTTCTCGGCGTTTTCCACATGCGCGTAGATCTCCACGCGGTTGCAGGTGGAAAGAATGACCTTTTCGTCTATCTCCGGAATGCGCGCGAAAATCTGTTCCGCCGCCTCTTCCAAATGCTTTTGATTGAAGGCGAGCTTTTCCCGTACTTCCACCGGAGCGGTGTTGTGGTTGAGTCCCAAAATTACCAGTGCCATGCGTCCCATTATCCCCTTAAGCGGTGGATTCTCCAACCTCCCGTCAAATCAATATTTTATTCTCTTATTTCCATGCCCTTTGAGTCAAGAAAATGGTGTGTGAAGGATGACATTTTTTTTTCGCGCCGGATTATTTATGAAAACGCACGGAATGCAACAATGTTGTTGCGGGAAAGGCAACGGGTTAAAAAACAGCGCCTTTCAATTAAACAGCTAATCTTGTTGATAACTTTTCCGCAACTTTAAGCACTGCGATCCATAACTCCTTTATTTTTGACTGAGACGTGGGGTCAGGTCTTGCAATAACGTATTTGCCCTGCGGTGTCATGCCGGACTTGATCCGGCACCCAGAAATATTTTCAAAGCTTTCTTTCTCCCGGTGGGTACCCAATTCATTGGGTACATCGGCCCGCAAGGGCCGAGTTCTCTTGGCGCTTCGCGCCAACGCGGACAGGAGTGTCCGCGCCACCTGGGAAAAGCCCCTCTCTCGGTCTCGGTGGGACGGATTTGTACGGGCGGGTTTCAAACCCGCCCCTACCAGTGTGTCATCGGCCCGGCGGGCCAAAATCTCTTGGCGCGTTGCGCCAAAGTACACAATTAATTGCGTACCCACCCGGAAGCCCGGATGGAGTGCCGACCCTACCCGGAAACGCCGTGCCGCCAAATTCCGGAATCCGGGTTCAACCGAACTCGTCGGGCGGCTCTTTGAGGAAGGGCAGGAACCGGGCTTTTTCGATGCACTTGGCGTAGGCTTCTTCCGGGCCGATCCACCCTTTTTGCAGGTGGCCCAGAATGGCGTCGTCCAGCGACTGCATGCCGAATTTTTTTCCGGTCTGGATCATTGAGGGTATCTGGAATGTTTTCGCTTCGCGGATCATGTTCGAGATGGCGGGCGTCACCACCAGGATTTCCAGCGCGGCGCAACGCCCTTTTTTGTCGACCCGCTTGAAGAGGTTTTGGGCCACCACCCCTTTCAGCGCTTCCGACAATGTGGTGCGTATCTGCCCCTGCTGGCTGCTGGGGAACACGTCGATGATGCGGTCGATCGTCTTGCCGGCGGATTGGGTGTGCAACGTGCCGAACACCAGGTGGCCGGTGGCGGCCGCCTCGAGCGCCAGCGCGATGGTTTCAAGGTCGCGCATTTCGCCGACGAGGATGATGTCCGGGTCTTCGCGCAACGCGCCGCGCAGCGCGGCGGAAAAGCTTTTGGTGTCGCGCCCGATCTCGCGGTGGTTAATGAGGCACCCCTGCGCCTGGTGGACGAATTCTATCGGGTCCTCGATGGTGAGGATGTGATCCTTCCGTATTTTGTTGGCGTAATCAATGATCGCCGCCAGCGTGGTCGATTTGCCCGAGCCGGTGGGGCCGGTGACCAGCACCATCCCCTTGCCAAGCGTGGCGAATTTTTTGCACACTTCCGGCAAGCCCAGGTCCTCCGCGGTGAGCACCTTGCTGGGGATCTGGCGGAACACGGCGGATATGCCGTTCTTCTGCATGAAGAAATTGGCGCGGTATCGCGCGAGGCCCGGTATTTCATAGCCGAAGTCGATGTCGCCGGTTTCTTCAAAGACTTTCACCTTTTCTTCCGGCGCGATCTCGTAAAGCATCGATTTAAGTTCGTCGTTGCCCAGAACCTTGTACTTGATGCGTTCCATTTCGCCGTTGATGCGGACGATGGGCTGGTTGCCGGAAGCGAGGTGGAGGTCGGAAGCGCCCTGCTCGCCCATCAGCTTGAAAAACGCGTCTATCTTCGCCACGTCATTTTCTCCCCAAATGCCTTTTAAGCAGTTTTAGCGCCGCTTCTTCGGGAAACTTTTTTCCGGTCCAAAGCCGGAACGATTCGCTCCCCTGATATACCAGCATCGCCAGTCCGTTCATTGTGTCGGCCCCGGCCCGCCGCGCCGCGGCGAGAAAACGGGTTTCCACCGGCGAATAAATTATATCATATACAAGTTGCCCCTTGCGGAAGGCCGGATCGCGCAGCGGCAATGGGTCGTCCTTTTTCATCCCCAGCGAAGTGCATTGCACCACCAGATCGGCTTTTGCCAGCAGAGCGCCGGCATCCGCCGAAGCGGCAGGGACGAATGTGGCGGCGCCGAATTGTGAAAGCGCCTCCACCAGCTTTTTCCCGGCGGCGGGGGTGCGGTTGATAACGGCGATCTCCTTAACGCCGGCGCGCCATAGCGTGACGCCGATGGCGCGGGATGAACCCCCGGCCCCGACGATGATGACGCGTTTCCCGCGCGGATTGAACCGCCGGGTTTTCAGCGCCCGCAAAAAACCGATGCCGTCCGTGTTGGTGCCGGTCAGCTTGCCACCGTTGTTGATGATGGTATTCACCGCGCCGATAGCGCGCGCTTCGGCGTCCACCGCATCGAGATGCCGAACCACCGCCTCTTTATGCGGCACCGTTACGTTCACCCCCGCGATGCCGAGCGCGCGGATTCCATCCACCGCCTTCTTCAACATCGCCGGTTCCACATCGAACGCCACATAGGTATAAGGAAGCCCAAGCTTTTTCGAGGCGAAATTGTGCATGAGCGGCGAAAGGGAATGGGCGACGGGGTGGCCGAAGATGCCGAGGACTTTATCCGGCATGCCGCCTCACCCGGGCAGCGGAACCGGCCAGTTGCGGATAACCTTATTGGTGGAAGCGCTGGGGATTTCAACCGCCGCGCCGTTCACCTTCAACTTCAAATAAAAGGAATTGCCGGTGGTGATTATGAAGTTTTGGTTGCCGCGCAGAAAAACGGTTTGCCCGGAGCGGACGTACATGTCGCGCACATCGGTATCGTCGATAAGCACGTAGACCCACACGTCCTGCTCCGTGGCGGTGAGCGCCAGGCTGTATTTGTACGTTCCCTTCTGCGCGGAATCCTGCGTTGACTCCGTTTTCGGTTTTTCGGCTGGCTTGGCTGGTTCCGGTTTTGCGGCAGCGGGAACCTCGGCAGGTTTCCCGTTGGGTTTCGTGGATTCCGGTTTTGCGGCGGGGGGTTCAGCCGGTTTCACCGCCGCCGTTTCGGGCGCTTTGGGGGCTTCCTCAGACGGCGGTTCCATCGCCGCCATCGGGGCCGGCGGGGAGGGAGGTTCGGCCGGTTGGGTCAGCAAGTCTTCTTCTTCCTGTTTTTGCACGGCGACGGTTGCCCTCGGCGGGCTCGAACGCATGATAAAAACCGCCAGCAGGCCGGCCACGATCAATATTCCCCCCACGGCGGCCACCAGCGGGAAATTGCGGTTAATTTCATCTTTTGAAATGAGCGGCATACCGCTTTCTTTGGGCGCCAAAGGTTGGTAATCCTTCGCCGGCTTTTTGATCTTTTCGTATTCCGCCACCAGGCTGTCGGCATCCACCCCGAGATGCGAGGCGTAAGAGCGCAAAAATCCGGTAACGAATACCGGAGCCGGCAAGGCGTCGAAATCGTTCTCTTCCAGCGCCGCCAGGAATTTTGAATGAATGCGCGTTGCCTTGGCTATCTCCTCCAAGCTCACGCCGCGCATTTCCCGCTCTTTTTTAAGCCGCTCGCCCAGTCCACTCATAATTGTGTTAATTTTAAATTCATTTTGGTTCAAAATAACAACTAATTATCATGGATGTGAAAAAATACCGTTTTCCGGGAAACCTGGGGGGCCGGTCGGCCGGGCTGGCCCTTTTGAGCGCCTTTCTGCTCATTCTGTCATTTCCCCCCTTTGGCCTTCATTTTGTGGCGTTTTTCGCATTTGTCCCGCTTCTCGTGGCGGTGGACGGCAAGCGTCCCGCCACCGCCCTGCTGTTGGGGCTTGCCATGGGTTTTGTCTTTTTCGCCGGGGCCCTCTACTGGCTCTATACCGCACTGACGGTTTATGGCCACATAAATCCGCTGTTAAGCGTACTGCTGATCCTGTTGCCGTATTTCTATCTTGCCCTCTATTTCTCCCTATTTGCCTGGCTCGCCTCGCGCTGCACTCCCGGCGAGGCGGTGATCATGGCCCCCGTGTATTACGTGGCGCTGGAGTGTATCCGCGGCACCCTGTTTTTGGGGCAGGTTCTGCATGATTCGCCGCCGATGATACAGATCGCTTCGATCACCGGCGTGGCGGGGGTTTCATTTTTGGTCATATTTGTAAACGCCGCCATTGCGTATTACCTCTGGCAGGCGAAACAGGGGGCGGCCTCCCCGCTGGTGCCGTTGGCGGCGTTGGCGGTGGTGGCGCTCAACGTATTTTGGGGGATGGGCGAGATCAGCGCGTTGGAGAGGGCGGGCGGCGTTCCCTTGACCGCCGCGTTGGTTCAGGGGAACATACCCCAGGATGAAAAGTGGGACCGGCGTTTTCAAACCAGGGTGCTGAACCGCTATCTGGATATGACCCGGGAAGCGGCTCTGAAAAAACCGGATTTGATCGTCTGGCCCGAAGCGGCCGCGCCGTTCTATTTTGGCGACGACCCGCAATACACCGGGATGGTGCGCGCCGCCGTCCGCGAGGGGGGGGTGCCGTTACTGTTCGGCGGCATGGCCTTCGAGCGCGGCCCGGCGGGTGAAGAGAGGTATTACAACAGCGCGTTTATGGCCGCCCCGGACGGGCGCGAACGCCGCTACGATAAAATCCACCTTGTTCCCTTCGGCGAATATATTCCGTTCCGCAAGTACTTTTACTTCTTCACCCAAAAAGTCACCGATGCCATCGCCGGCGAGACCACCGCCGGAACGAGCACCGAGCCGCTCCCCGTGGATGGCGTGGCCGCCGGAGTGCAGATCTGCTATGAGATCATTTTTCCGCAAGGCTCGCGCGCCTTCGTCCAAAACGGCGCGCGCCTCATGGTCAATGTGACAAACGACGCGTGGTACGGCCGCAGCGCCGCCAGCGCGCAGGAGTTGATGGCCCTGCCGTTCCGCGCCGTGGAAAACCGCGTGCCGCTGCTGCGGGCCGCGAATACCGGCATCTCGGCCTTCATCACCGCATCGGGAAAAATCGTGCATCCCACCCCTTTGTTTGAAACTATGACGGTGGTGGAAACGGTGATCATTCCCCCTGTTGGCGCGCCGACGTTCTACAACCGGTTCGGCGAGGTGTTCGCTTATGCCTGTGTGGCCGGGGCGGTGTGGCATTTTATCGCCGGCGGATTGCGGCGAAGGAGGAGTAGACAATGAAAATTCTTGTTACCGGCGCGGCGGGGCAGATCGGCCACCGGGTGGCGTTGTATCTGGCCGCGCGGCACCATGTGGTGGCGGCGGTGCGGGCCGGCGGCATACCCGGCATCGAGTGCGTGACGATGGACATCGCCGAGCCGCTCTCAGTACGGGTCGCCGTGGACCATGTAATGCCGGATGCGGTGGTGCACTGCGCCGCCATGACCAACGCCGACGAATGCGAACGGGATCACGCGCTCTGCCGCCGGGTGAATGTGGATGGCGCCCGCGCGTTGGCCGAAGAATCGGCCCGCGTGGGGGCGCGGATGGTATACGTTTCCACCGATCTCGTCTTTGACGGAAGAAAAGGGGAGTATGCCGAAAGCGATACGCCGAATCCCCTCAGCTATTACGCCGAAACAAAACTTGAAGGCGAGCGGATAACCGCCGCCACGATGGCTGATTGCGCCATCGCCCGCACCGCCATCGTATTCGGCAAAGGGGGCATCCCGCCGCGCGGGTTCGCCTGCTGGCTGGTGGAGGCGTTGCGCACGGGAAAGAAAGTCCGGCTGTATACCGACCAGTTCCGCAGCCACTTCTATCTTGGCGATTGCGCCGCCGCCATCGGCCTGATGCTGGAGCATAAGCTCACCGGCCTGTACCACCTCTCGCCGGGGAGGAAAGAATCGCGCCACGCATTCGGCATGGCGCTGGCCGAAAAGCTGGGGCTTGACCGCTCGCTGATAGAAGCCATTAGCATGGATGATGCCGCGATGGATGCCAAGCGCCCCAAGGACTGCTCGCTTGCAAACACGAAGTTCGTGGCGGCAACCGGTTTCGAGCCGATGGCGCTGGGCAAAAGTCTCGAATACCTCAAATCGGAATTCGATAACAGGTGAAGTTGCTGGCATTTGAGTATGCCTGCGCGGGGGGCGAAGGGGGCCAGCCCTATTACGAAGAGGGGCGCGCCATGCTTGCCGCGCTCGTCAACGATTGTCAAAAAGCCGGTCTTCATTCCGTCACCACCCTTATCCACCGGGATATTGCCCGCGATGGTATTTCCTGCGGCATCGTATCCGTTGACGGCGATCTTGCCGCCACGGCGCACGGGGAGATGCGCCGCCACGACGCCGTTTGGATCATCGCCCCTGAAACGCGCGGCAGGCTTTTGGCCCTGACCCGGCTGGCCGAATCGATGGGGAAGCACTTAGTAGGCTCCTCCTCAGGTGCCATTGAAACCTGCGGCGACAAGCTGGCTGCAAGCCGATGTTTGCATGGCGTGGTGAACATGCCGGAGAGCCGCCCATTTGACGGAACGTGCGTCACGTTCCCCTGCGTGGTGAAACCGGTTGACGGGGCCGGGTGCGACAGCACATTTTTGATCCGAAACCCCGCCCAGCTGGCCGCGCTCAAACTGCCGCCAGATATGGGGTTCATCGTGCAACCGTTCATTCCCGGAGCGCACTTTTCCGCCGGTGTTGCCAGCCATGATGATGAGGTGGAACTGTTGGGCGTCTGCCGCCAAAAAATAACGGTGGCCGCACAAATCCGCTTTGAAGGGGTGGAAGGGCCTGTCGATTACGCGCATACCGAAAAGGTGGCGGCAATGGCCCGCGCCGTAAAAAGGGCCATTCCCGCATTGCGCGGCTATTGGGGGATGGATTTCATCGACGATGGCGGCGCGTTGACGCTCATCGAGGTCAACCCGCGTCTCACCTCTTCTTACCCGCTCTACAGCGCCGCCGCGCCGTTCAATATCCCCCGCTACGCCATCTTTGGAGCAAAGCAATGAACTTCCTTGGGCTGGACATCGGCGGGGCGTTCATCAAGTATGCGCTGCTTCCGGCGAAGGGAAAAGCCGTGCGCGGCATCGTGCCGTTCGAGTTGTGGAAGCAGCCGGAAAAACTGGCCGCCGCCCTGAAACCGCTCAAGCCAAAAAAACCGTATGCCGCCGCTATCACCATGACCGGCGAGCTGTGCGATTGCTTCAAAAACCGCCGCGATGGGGTGCGGCATATCGTGGATGCGGCGCAACAGGCTTTCGGCTCCGTGGCGGTCTATGGCGTAAATGGGGGATTGCTTTCGCCGGAGCGGGCCGTGCGCCGCCACCGCGAAGTGGCCAGCGCCAATTGGCCGCTCGTGCCGCGCCGCCTGTCGCTTCTCGCAAAGAATTTTCTAATGGTGGATATCGGTAGCACTACTATTGATCTTACGCCGGTGCGGGACGGCCGCATCGTTAACAGGGGGCTGGCCGATTACGCAAGGGTGCGTAACGGCGAATTGCTTTATACTGGCTCGTTGCGTACGCCGCTTCCCGCGGTGGCGGCCGCGTTGACGATTGGCGGAAAAAAAACGCCGGTGGCGGCCGAAACATTCTGCATCATGGCGGATGTCCATCTGCTGCTGAAAAACATCAGGCCGTCCGATTATGTGTGCCCCACGCCCGATGGCGGCCCCAAAACCGCGCGGGGGGCCGCACGCCGCCTTGCGCGCGTGCTGTTGGCGGATGATGGCGATATTGGTATTACCGCCTTGGTTGCGGCGGCGCGCGAAGCGGCGGATGCGCAGCGCGCGCAGGTGGTTGCGGCGGCGCGCCGGTTTAACCTTCCGGTTATCGTCGTGGGAACGGGGGCGTTCATCCTGGAACCGGCTTTCGCCGCCGGAACGTTGACGCGCCATCCGCTGGCCGCGGCACAAGAGGTGGCGAGGCTCGACCCCTCGCTCGCGCTCGCCTGGCTTCTCGCCTCGGATTATTGACTCCCGCATATTGGAGGCAATGGCATCCCGCGCTAGCGCCAATCGCCGAATTGTCATCCCCGCGCACGCGGGGATCCAGACACATTATCAAAGCTCTCTTTTTCCCCGGCCGGTAGCCAGTACATCGGCCCTGCGGGCCGATTGGGGAAGCATCGATAATATTTCTGGATCCCGGCTCAAGGCCGGGATGACACAGCCTCCCTTTATTAAAGGGTCTTCTCCTTATCGAGTGGGTAAAAAGGTGGGGTGAAGCGGCTCCAGAGCCTTTATTAGCAAGGGGATAAGGCATTTTTCTTGTCTTCGGAATCTGTCATGATTATCCGATGGGT
>JAHFEJ010000013.1 GCA_023248535.1 Nitrospinales bacterium
CAACGCCCGCTCCGGCCAAAGTAACTCCGCCGGTTGAAAAAGCACAAGCTCCAGTTGCACCGGCTCCCGCACCGAAACCGGCACCAACGCCCGCTCCTGCACCGGTCAAAGCAGCGCCGCCAGTCGAAAAAGCTGCGGCTCCCGCAGCCCCCACCGCGGTAGAAGCTGCCAGCGGCCCCGGCATCAGCGTAACGAGCCTTATGGGAGGAACAATTCAAAAACCGCTTGCAGTAACCGGCACCGTATCCACTGTCGTGGGAGCGGCAGGGGCGGCAGGGGCCGCTGACGGCCCTATGGCCTCCGCACGGTTCAATTACCTGCACGGCATCACTTCTGATGGCGGCAATCTCTACATAACCGACCAAAGCAATGGCACCATACGGAAAGTCGTCATCGCCACCGGCGCGGTATCCACCATTGCCGGAACCGCCGGAGCTTCCGGCTCGGCCGATGGCACCGGAGCGGCCGCGCGGTTCTATCTGCCCGAAGGGATAACCACCGACGGCACGAATCTCTATGTTGCCGATCGCAATAACTGCACTATCCGCAAGATCGTGATCGCCACCGGAGCGGTATCAACGCTTGCGGGAAATCCGGCGATACCCGGCGCGGCCGACGGCGCCGGAACCGTTGCCCGGTTCAATGATCCGAACGGCATCACCACGGATGGGAAGTACCTCTACGTGACCGACAAAAAGAGCAACACCATCCGGAAGGTCGCCATTTCCACCGGTACGGTTACCACCCTCGCCGGAAAGGCCGGCGAGAGCGGCTCGGCCGATGGCGCCGGAGCCGCCGCCCGGTTTACCGGTCCCGCCGGCATCACCACTGATGGCAAAAACCTGTATGTGGCCGACCAATACAGCTATTCCATCCGGAAGATCGTTATCGCCACCGGAGCGGTTACCACCCTCGCCGGAAAAAATGGGGTGTCGGGTAAAGCCGATGGCACTGGAGCCGCCGCGCAGTTTAGCGGCCCGGCAGGCATCACCACCGACGGGGCGAACCTCTATGTGACGGAATCGCTGAAGAACACCGTCCGCAAAGTGGTTATCGCCACCGGCGCGGTCACAACGCTTTCCGGCAGCGAAGGAGCCGCGGCGGCGTTCAAGACCCCCAAAGGGATCACATCGGATGGAACGTATCTCTACGTCGCCGATTACGGCAACCAAACCGTGAAGAAGATCAAGTAAGGGGTAAAGTGTTTTTCCCGATTGCTGATTGAAGCCGCGCTAAAGCGGGGGGATGGGCAACCATCCCCCCTTTTTTTTCAGAAATTTGAACAAAGAATAAAAACCACAGTGACACGGAGGCACAGAGCTATAAAACAAATCTTTTAATGCCTTTCTTTTAATCTTCTCGGTGTCTCCGTGCCTTTGTGTTCATTAGCCCTAATCGAAATCAGCCTGAGATAAAAACAATAACTTGCGCTTCATCCGTTAGTTATGATATATAATCTACATTGTACTTAACGTTAACGGCATCTCGTGAAACGCTAAGATTTTGGGGGTAATTTCAATTGCTGGCACAAATATTGCCTCTTCTTCCACCAAGAAGCATGAAAACAGCTCAATTAATTGCCGCCATTATAACAGCCGTTATTTTTTCAACCGGTTATGCCTTCGCTTCATCCGATCCTTCGGTGGCCGCCTATAAAAAAGCGGCGGATTACTATCACAAGCTGGAGGGATCAAACAAAAATGTGAGCCGCCGGGAGCTGGAAAGAAGCCTGGAGTTGTTCAAGGCGATCTATAAAAAATATCCCCGCGCCGCCAAAACCCCCGAAGCCATTTTCATGTCGGGCCAGTTGCATGGCGACCTCTATAACCGCTACCACCGTAAAGTGGACAAGCAAAGCGCCCTGACGGTCTACCGGGTGCTGGTGCGCACGTACCCCAATCATTCCCTGGCCGACGATGCGCTGTACAATTCCGCCGAGCTCCGCCTCAAGGACGGCGACAAAGCGGAAGCCATCTCCGATTTCCGCGGCCTTCTGCGGTGGTTCCCGAAAGGGGACAAGGCCTCCATGGCAAAAACGATGATCGAAAAGCTGCAAGGGGAAATCCGCCACGCCAAGAACTCCCTCCCTAAAATAAAGGCCGAAAATGCAAAGGCGGAGCCGCCCGCCGAGCCGGATTTCAAACGGGTACGCTACTGGGCCAACGATACTTACGCCCGCGTGGTCTTCGACGTGAGCAAGCGGATACATTACAAGATCGAGCGGGACGAAACGGAAAGCCGGATCACCGTCGATATCCTGGGCGCGCAAGGGGCCGGTTCGGCCGATCAATCGATCGTCCCCCCCAGCGGCATGGTGCAATCGATTGATATCAGCTCGCCCAGCCACGAAATCAGCCGGGTGGTCCTGAACCTGAAGGTGAGGGGAAGCTACAGCACCATGGAGCTTTCCAACCCTGATAGGATCGTGATCGACATCAACGTTGATAAAGAACCGGCCACAGCCGGAGCGCCAATTACGCGAGAGGCCCCGCAAAATAGCCCCCCCCCGCCCGCCGCAGCCGTGGTCAAGCCACTAGAAGAAAAGCCTGCTGTTGTGGCGGATGGCTTAACCGCCCCCAAAGTGGCAGTGAACCTGAACGCGCCGGTCATCAATCCGCTTCCGCCAGCCGCCGCCGTTGTTGAAGCCGGTCTCGGCGCCGGTATCGCCGCTGGAAGCGCCGTGGCCGAAGCCGCCGCTAATAGCGCGGCCTTGGCCGAAGCCGGGCTTATCCCGGATGCCGCGCCCGCCGCCCCTCATCACTCCAAAGACGTTCAAAAAGCAAGCTTTACGCCGCTGCCGGAATATAAAATCAAAACTATTGTTATAGACCCCGGCCACGGCGGCAAAGACCCGGGGGCCATTGGACGGGGAGGGTTGCGGGAAAAAGATGTCGCCCTCGACATCGCGTTGCGGCTGGAAAAACTGATGAAGGCGAACTGCAACTGCCGCGTTCTGCTAACCCGCAGCGCCGATGTGTTCATCCCGCTGGAAGAACGGACCGCCTTTGCCAACACCAATGACGCCGATCTCTTTATCTCGATCCACGCCAACAGCAATAAAAAACGGAATGTCAGCGGGGTGGAAACTTATTTCCTCAGCCCCGCCCGCAGCAAGGAAGAAGGATATGTGGCGGCCCAGGAAAACATGATGAACCAGGAAAGCGACGATGAAGACACGAACGACCTCGCTTTCATCCTTTACGATATGCAAAGCACCGATAAGATCAACGAATCGAGCCGGATGGCGGCAATGGTGCAACAGGCGCTGGTTAAAGGGCTGAAACCGCGCCATCGGCCGCATGACCACGGCGTGAAACAGGCGATGTTTTATGTGCTGCACGGCGCGCGGATGCCATCGGTTCTCGTTGAAACTTCGTTCATCAGCAACGCCAACGAGGAAAAACTGTTACGCAGCGCGACATACCGGCAGGAAATCGCCGAAGGGATCGCCGACGGGGTGGCGGATTACCGGCGCGAGACGCAGATGGCGTTTCTTGCCCCCTGAACTTATGGGAAATGAACCACTGAGACACCGAGCCACAGAGAAGATTGCTTCTCATAGCAATAAAAATGACCAAGAAGATTAAGGGATGGCATAAAAAAAACTTTTTGTAACTCTGTGTCTCGTGGCTCTCTGGTTTATTCTCATTCGCCGCCAACTTGCTTAACAAATTTCCGTTTTCGGCCTAACCCTCATATAAAAACTATCCACAGATTTTGTTGGCAACATGTGGATAACTATTTTATTCGATAGCCTAATGCCGCAAAAATGGCCTGTTTTTACTGTTTGACTACAAATTATACAGGTCGCTACCTCAACAAATACAATGCGATATACGGAACAACCACAATCTAAAGGGGTTATGATTTTGGGTCTTTCTTCGTGGAATGAGTTATCAACATTGTCAAGTGGTAACTTGAAAATAGCGGAATATTTGGCATTTATTTTTAGGCGCTATTACATCTCCGCAAAGGGTAAAAGAGGCAAATTTATAACGCACGGCAAATGCATCGGTTACGAAACCGGTAAAAAATGTTTTTCACCGTCATCTATGGGTACGTTCGCTACGCCCGGCATAAACTCCACGAAGAATCCCCTTCCAGGTAGCGGCGACATTCTGTCGCCGATTGTTCCCTTGAAGGGGATACCCGCCCCGGGTTGAAAATTCATTCCGGGGATCCCTTGCGCGATAGCGCCAAGAGACGGTCGGCCCTTTGACCCAATGACGGACGGGTAGGGGCGGGTTTAAAACCCGCCCGTACAAATCCATCCCACCAAGAGAGGCCGATGTATACGCTGAGAACATATACCCACCCAAGATATTATTGACGCCCCCATTGTGGGGAAGTGGTTGACAATGCGCCATTCATCATTCAAAATACCCGCTTCATTATGTTTGAACAATTAGAGAGCCGTTTATCGGACGCATTTAAGACAATTCGCGGCCTTTCGCAGCTGACCGATGCGAACATGGCCGATGCCCTGCGGGAGGTTCGCCTTGCCCTCCTGGATGCCGACGTCAATCAGGATGTGGTCAAATCGTTCATAGAAAAGATCCGCAAGGAGTTCGCTGGCGAAAAAGTCCACAAGGCCCTCAACCCGGCGCAACAGGTCGTCAAGATCGTCCACGATGAGCTGGTGCAGCTCCTCGGCGGGCGGCAATCCGGCATTACGATGAACCCCAAGGGGCCGACAATCATACTGATGACCGGCCTGCAAGGTTCCGGTAAAACCACCACCACCGCCAAACTCTCTCTTCACTTGAAGAAGGAAGGCTACCGCCCGATGATGGTGTCGGCGGACGTATACCGTCCCGCCGCGCGCGACCAGCTGACCATTCTGGGCCAGCAGCTTCAAATTCCCGTGCATCACCCTGCCGAACTTGCCGATCCGGTTAAAATCTGCAAATCCGCCATCAAGGCGCTGAAGGACGAAAAGGCCAATGTGCTGCTGGTGGATACCGCCGGCCGCCTGCAGATCGACGACAGCCTGATGGTGGAACTGGAAAAAATAAAAAAAGAAATCGCCCCATCCGAGGTGCTTTTCGTCGCAGACGCCATGACCGGCCAGCAGGCCGCCGATGTGGCGAAGGAATTCCACCGCCGCGTCACCATCACCGGCGTGATACTTACCAAGCTGGACGGCGACGCCCGCGGCGGCGCGGCCCTTTCGATAAAATCGGTTGTCGGCGCGCCGGTAAAATTCACCGGTATCGGCGAAAAGCTTGAGCAATTCGAGGTGTTCCACCCCGACCGGATGGCGCAGCGCATCCTCGGCATGGGCGACCTGCTGTCGCTCATCGAAAAGGCGCAGGACGCCTCGGATGAAAAAGAGGCCGAGGCGCTCGGCAAAAAGATGGCGGCGGGCGATTTCGACCTGAACGACTTCATGAAACAGCTGAAAATGGTGAAAAAAATGGGGCCGCTTGACCAGTTGATGGGCATGCTCCCCGGCATGAAAGTGGCCAAAGACGCGAAGATCGATGACGGCGAACTGAAAAAAGTGGAATCCATCATCAACTCGATGACCAAAGAAGAACGCCGCAACCACCAGGTTATCAACGCCGGCCGCAAGATACGCATTGCGGACGGCAGCGGCGCGCAGGTAAGCGATGTAAACCGGCTGCTCAAGCAGTTCTCGCAGATGAAACTCGTTATGAAGAGCATCAAAAAAGGGGGCATGCCCGGCATGCCGCCGATGCGGGGCCGCCCCGGCTTGTAATTAACCAGACGGATTTTCCGTTTTTTCAAAAGGAGTAAGGAACCATGGCAGTTATTATCAGGCTCTCCCGGCACGGGGCGAAAAGCAGACCCTTTTACCGCATCGTGGCGGCGGACAAGCGGTACAGCCGCGACGGACGTTTCCTCGAGATCATCGGCACCTACGATCCCCGCAGCCGCAAAACCGTCATGGTGAAAGAAGCCGCTGAAAAGTGGATCAACACCGGCGCGCAGCTTTCCGACACCGTGAAAAAGATTTTCGCGAAAGAAGGGGTCAGCCCCGACGCCGCGGCCGCCAAATAATGAAAGAACTGATCGAAACCATCGTCAAGGCCATCGTCGACAGTCCCGGCGAAGTGCAGGTGACCGAAATCAGCGGCGAGAACACCATCGTGCTCGAGCTGCACGTCGCGCCGTCCGATCTGGGCAAGGTGATCGGCAAGCAGGGGCGCACGGCCCGCTCCATGCGCGCGCTTCTTGCCGCCGCCGCCTCGCGCGAGAACAAGCGGGCGGTGCTGGAAATACTCGAATAACTTGCCCACCGACAAAGTTGCCGGCGGACGCTTCCTCAAGCCGTTCGGCATCGGCGGCGAGCTTAAGTTCGAGTCGTATCTGCCCGACGATTACTCCCCCGATGCATTCACCGTCGGCCACCTGGCCTCGGCGGGGGCAAAGCCGGAACGCGAAATCTACATCGCCGGTGCCCGCCATCTGCGCGGCGTCACTTGGGCCGTGCAACCGGACGGCTGCAACTCCCCCGAAGAAGCCGCCGAATATGTTAACCGCGAATTCCTCATACGGCGCGATCTGCTGCCGCCGCTGAAGCAGGGGGAATACCTGTATCAGGACATCATTGGATGCGCGGTCTATAAGGAAGACGGCGAACGGCTGGGAGAGATCACCGGCATCATGGAAACCGGCGCCAACGACGTATGGGTCATCACCGCCGACGGACACCGCGAGCTGCTCATCCCCGTCATCCACGACGTGGTGCGCCAGATAGACGTTCCCGGCAGAAAGATAACGATCCACGTTCTGGAAGGGCTGTTCGACTGATGCGGTTCGACCTGTTGACCATCTTCCCCGGCATCTTCGATTCCTTCCTGGGGGAAAGCCTCCTTAAAAAAGCGCGCGACAAGGGGCTGGTCGACGTGCGGGTGCACGACCTGCGCCCCTTCACCGAAAGCAAGCATGGCAAGACCGACGACGCCCCCTTCGGCGGCGGCGCCGGCATGGTGATGACGCCGCAGCCGCTGGCCGACGCCCTCGATGTGCTGAAAAAAGAAGGCCCGGCAAAAACCATACTTCTCTCGCCGCGCGGCAATCCGTTCACGCAGGAAAAGGCGCGCGAACTGGCGCGTGAAAAGCGGCTCATTCTCGTCTGCGGCCGGTACGAAGGGGTGGATGAGCGGATCGTGGAACACTGGATAGACGAAGAGATTTCGCTGGGCGATTACGTGCTCAACGGCGGCGAGGTGGCGGCGATGGCGGTGGTGGAAGCGGTCTTCCGCCTGATCCCCGGCGCGGTCGGCAGCCCGGAATCGCTCAGCGGCGAAAGCCACGAGGCGGGGCTGCTGGAATATCCGCAGTACACCCGCCCTGAAGAATTCCGCGGCCACAAAGTGCCCGACATCCTTCTCTCCGGCCATCACGAAAACATACGCAAGTGGCGGCATGAACAGGCGTTGAAAAAAACCGCCGAGGTGCGCCCCGACCTGTTGGAACGCCTCGGTGAGGATGCGCCGATACCGCGCTTTTCCATCGCGCTGGTGCATCACCCGGTAGCGGGAAAAAACGGCAACGAAATCGCCAGTTCCATCACCACGCTGGACGTGCATGACATGGCGCGCTACGGCAAAACCTTTGGCGCGGAGCGCATCTACATCATCACCCCCGTGGCGGACCAGAAAGTGCTGGTGGAGCGGATGAAAAGCCACTGGACCGACGAAGAATATTTGAAAAAACAGAACGTGCGGCGCGAAGGGACGGTGGAGCTGCTCGTCACCCTCCCTTCCGTTGAAGACGCGGTGGCCCACGCCCGCAAGCGCTCCAAGCGGGTGAAACTGCTGGCCACCACCGCGCGGCGCGAGCCGGGCGCGGTGAGCGCCGATCAATGGCGCGCGCTGGCGGCGGAAGAGGCCGACGAGTGGATCATCCTCTTCGGCACCGCCTACGGGCTGGGAAAATCGCTGATGGAACGGGCCGACCGGACGCTGCTCCCCATCGACGGGGCGGGCGCATTTAACCATTTGCCTGTGAGGGGCGCTTCTGCTATTATTTTGGATCGTCTGATAAGTAGAAAGAGGAAGGAACCAAAATGAACATTATTAACAAGATCGAAAAAAGCTATTTGCGCACCGACTTGCCGGAATTCCGCGTGGGAGACACCGTGCGGGTCTACGTCAAAATCGTCGAGGGCGAAAAAGAGCGCATCCAGATGATCGAAGGCCTCGTCATCCGCAAGCGGGGCGATGGCACCCGCGCCACCTTCACCGTGCGCAAGGTGTCGTTCAACATCGGCGTCGAGCGGCTCTTCCCGCTTCACGCGCCGACCATCGACAAGATCGACGTGGTGCGCCGCAACCGCGTGCGCCGCGCGCGCCTCTATTATCTGCGCGACCTGCGGGGCAAGGCCGCACGCCTTACCGAAGTCAAGGGCGCGTTCGCCAAGAAGAAGGCCAAGGTCGCCGTTCCCGAATCCGCCGAATAACGTTTTTCACCGGGCGGCACAGGGCATCCCCCTGATGCCGCCTTTTTTTTCGCCCTGCCGTCCTCTGTTATGCCGAACAATTACCACTGAGTCACAGAGACACAGAAAAGTCTTCCTGTTATCGAATCCAAGTAAATCACTCTTTCCTCTGTGCCTCTGAGTCTCTGTGGTTGTGGCTTATTCCTGCTAAAACTTTCGCCTGAACGTTTGCCAAATTGCCGCTTGACATTCGCATTAATTTCGTATATGTTTCGCTTATGATTATCACGAAGCGCCAAAAAGAGATTTTGGATTTCGTCAACGCATTCGTCGCCGCCAAGGGGTACGCCCCCAGCATCGGCGAGATCAAGGCCCAGTTCGGCATCAATTCCCCCGCCACCGTCCACCAGCACCTGAAAAACCTGCAGGAAAAGGGGCTGATAAACCGCGTGCCGAACCGGCATCGGAGCATCGAGGTCATCCCCTCATACGGCGCGCGCCCCAGCGGGCTGGCCGTGCCGATACTCGGCGCCATTGCGGCGGGCTATCCCATCGAAAGCTACCCGGATTCCGACACGATGACCCTGCCGGAAGAGATGGGGGCGGACGAAAACTGCTACCTCCTCCGCGTGCGCGGCGATTCGATGATAGACGACCACATCTGCGACGGCGATATGGTGCTGGTGCGCAAGGCGGAGTTCGCAAAGCCGGGCCAGACCGTTGTCGCGCTGGTGGATGGCCGCGAAGCGACGCTGAAACGCTATTATCCCGAACGGGGAAAGATCCGCCTTCAGCCGGCCAACCCCGTGATGGAACCGATGGTCTTGGAGCCGCAGCGCGTCCGGGTGCAGGGAACCGTCGTCGGCATCATCCGCAAGTTCTGACCTTCGCCGCGCCATCATTCATGTCATTCCCGCGTACGCGGGGATCCAGACATATTTTCAAAACTCTTTTCCCCAAGTGGGTACCCATTTTAATGGGTACATCGGCCCAAAGGGCCGACCTTTCTTGGCGCTGCGCGCCAATGTACACAATAAATTGTGTACCCACCGATATGAAGAGAGTATTGATAATATTTCTGGATGCCGGATCAAGTCCGGCATGACAATGCGCGGGTATTGTCCATATTCCGCACCGGCTATATACTGTCCGCACGTAAACAACAAAACATCCTTACAGGAGATTTTCCATGCCGAAGCCTAAAACGCACTTCTTCGTCTGCATCAACGAACGTCCCACCGGCCATCCGCGCGGCAGCTGCACCGCCAAAAACGCGATGGGGGCGCTGCAGGCTTTGGGACAAAAACTCCAGGCTTCGCAAAAATTCGACACCGTCATGCTCTCCGCCGTCCGTAGCTGCCTCGGCCCCTGCGGCACCGGCCCCATCATGGTGGTCTACCCCGATAACGTGTGGTACGGCAACGTCACTCCGCAGGCCGCCGAAGAGATCTTCGACAGCCACGTCAACACCGGCAAGCCGGTTGAGAAGTACATGCTCAAGGAAGGGACCTTCTGACGTTGCATTCGTTCGCCGAATACGAACAGCGGCTGGCCCCCTATGCCGCCCGCAGCGCCCAAAGCCGCGGGCGGGCCTGCCCCGAACCGGAACATCCCTACCGCTCGCCGTTCCAGCGCGACCGCGACCGCATTATCCACTCTTCCGCCTTCCGCCGCCTTGAAAGCAAAACGCAGGTATACACCCACCTCTACCAGGAGGGCGATCAGTTCCGCAAACGGCTCACCCACACGCTGGAAGTGGCGCAGATCGCCCGCTCGGTCTCGCGCGCGCTGGGGCTGAACGAAGACCTCACCGAGGCGATCGCGCTGGTGCACGACATCGGCCATGCCCCCTTCGGCCACAAGGGGCAGGACATCCTCAACGAGTTGATGAAGAACTCCGGCGGGTTCGAGCACAACACGCAGGCGCTGCGCATCGTTTGCAGCATCGAGAACCGTTACCCCGATTTCAAGGGGCTGAATCTCACCTACGAGCTGCGCGAGGCCATCGCAAAAAAGGGGCACGGCATGGCCGAGCCGGCGAAGGCCGAATTCGACGCGCACCCTCACTGCTCGCTCGAAGGACAGGTGGTCGACCTCTGCGACCCGATCACCTACACCACGCACGACCTCGACGACGGCATCGTGAACGGCGCCATCACGCCGGAGATGCTGCGCGAGTGCGAACTCTGGAACGAAGGGGTGGCCTGGACAAAAGCGAAATATCCCGCCATCCGCGAAAAACTGCTCCGCCACCAGGTGGTGCGCTACATCATCAACGAGCAGGCGACCGACCTCATCAACCAAACGCAAAAGAACATCGAAGAGGCGGGGGTGAAAACCATCGATGAAGTCCGTGTTTATTCACAGAAGATCGCTGGGTTCAGCCCCGCCATGCGCGACAAGCACAAGGGGCTGAAACAGTTTTTGCAAAAGAACATGTACGACCACTACCGCGTGAAACGGATGGAATCGCACGCGCGGAAGATCATCACCGAGCTGTTCAATATTTTCCTGGATCAGCCGGAGCTGTTTCCGCCCGGTGTGCGGGGCCATTTCGACGAAGAGAAAAAAAAAGGGAACGAAAAACGGATCGTCTGCGATTACATCGCCGGCATGACCGATTCCTTCGCGCAGGACGAATACGAAAAGCTGTTCGGCCACTCCCCCAAGATCTGACCGTTGACTCCTTTGTCGTCCCCGCGCAGGCGGGCACGGAAATAACGCTCAGCATCTACCACAGAGTCTCAGAGGCACAGAGCTGGTAAAGTCTTTTTCTATGCATTATTTTCCCCTTACTTTTAATTGTCTTCTCTGCGTCTCCATGCCTCTGTGGTTATGTCAGACATTCTGAAAAAAATCCGGGGGAGGGCAGCCCCGTACCGGCATTAGTCAGGCACGAACATTAAACAGGCTGCTTTGTTTAACGCTTTTAGCCGGTAAAGACCACCGCCGCGCTCTTTGGCCTTGCAGCCGCAAAGCAGGGTGATGGCGGCCATCCAAGCCTGCTGCCATTCCCGCCAGATACCTTTATTTTCTGATTACTTTCTTTCACCCTTGTCCCTTTTTTGCACCCGCCCTTTCACATAATACCTTAGTAAATTGCACGGAATATGCCGTCTTGCCAATCATCTGAAATGTTTATCTATCATTAAGAAAATCATCGAAAATAGCTCCAATAAACCGCATTAAAAACGTATCACTCATATAATTATGAGCCATCATTTTCACCGCATAGTCCCACACAAAAACAGCCAATCGGGTAACTGAGGTACCGTTTTCCTTGTATTACGCTCTCGGTGTCTGTACCCTCTTGTACATGGAATTTTCACCGCGCCGCTATCAGGCATCGAAGCTTATCGCCGGGGTCGTCCGAAAAGGGCACCCCTGGATACACCGGAAAGCGCTCTCATCCGCCATCGACGCCATCCCCCCCGGCAGCCTTGTCCGCATCGTCGACGGGCAAAATCAGTTCTGCGCCAACGCCATTTACGAGCCGCACGGCAGCATCGCGCTCCGCATCCTCCCCGGCGGCGACCCGCTCACGCCCGATACCTTCTTCGAACCGCTACAGAAGCTGTGCAAAACAAAAAAAGAGTTTGGCGAAGGCTTTCGCCTCGTCAACGGCGAGGGGGATTTTTTCCCCGGCCTCACCTGCGACATATACGGAAAAGTTGCGGTGTGGCAACCCTATCTATCATTTTGGGATCCGCTGTTGCCTCTGTTCTCGGTAGAGGTGACAAGGCAGCTTGGCACGGCAACGCATCTGTTAAAACCCCCCACCCAGCGCGGCGGCCCCACAACGCTGCTGGCCGGCGAACCGGTGGAAGAGCCAATCAAATTTTCCGAAAACGGACTTACGTTCCTTTCATTCCCTTTCACCGGACAGAAAACAGGCTTTTACCTCGACTTGCGGGGGGTGCGCACCCACCTGCCGAAGATGGCGCTGGGCCGCCGCACGCTCAACTGTTTTTCAAACAACGGCGCGTTCACCCTGATAGCGCGGCGGCACGGCGCGACGGAGCTGCTCTCCGTCGACAGCGATCCGCAGGCCCGCGCGCAGGCGGCGCGGCTGATGGAAGCCAACGGTTTCACGCTCCCCGATGAAGAGTGGATCACCGGCGATGTGTTCGATGTTCTGGAAAAACTGGCGGGGGAGGGGCGGCAATTCGATCTCGTCATCATCGACCCGCCGAACATGTGCACCAACAAGTCATCGCTGGTACCGGCGCTGAAAGGGTGGGAAAAGCTGCTGCGGCTGGGCGCGGCCCTGCTGTCGGAAACGGGAGTGCTGCTCGCCATCAACTGCTCGTCGTTCATGCCGAAGAGCCTCTGCGAAGAGGCGATGAAAGAGCTGAAACTGATCGCGCGCAAAAACGGCGGCATGCCGCTCGATCACACCATCCGCCCCGCGTTCCCCGAAGGCAACTACCTCAAGTGGTGGGTGTACACCCGATAGCCGCGCTGCTGTTGTTTAAGAAAGAGAAGAGGAAATAACCACTGAGACCCAGAGGCACAGAATAGAAAAGTCTTTTTCTCTGTGGCTCCGTGTCTCGTGTGGTTATATTCAACTTCCTGTGAATCATGCCACCCGCCTCCGCTTGCGAAGGGGAGGAAGGGAAAAGGAGCGCAAAAAAATGCCGCGCCGTCGTTACACGGCGCGGCGGGGACCTCCGGGTAGGGGGGAGGGGAGGGTCAGCGATCTATCGGCGCGCCCGGCACCTGGTTCATGCCGGCCATGCCGGGGGCGATGTTGTACACATGCTCGAAACCGTTGTTCACCAGCGCGGACGAGGCGCGGCGGCTCCGCACGCCGGAGCGGCAGACCACCAGCACCTTCTTTTTCTTATACGCGGCGATCTCGCTGAAGCGGCTGCTCAATTCATCCACCGGGATCAGCTTGGCCCCTTTCAGGTGGCCCAGTTCGCCGGTGAATTCCCCTTGCGTCCGGACATCGAGGACGAGGATGTCTTTTTCGTTCTTCATCATCTCCACGGTATCGGTACCGGAAAGATCGGTAACACCAGCCACGTCGGCCGCGAACACGTTGAAACCGCTACGGACAAAATCCAAACCAAACATGGCTAATAAAACTCCCGCTATAAGGATGGTTTTTTTCATTTCTGGCACCTCTCTACAATCTGCTGTTGCTGGTGATATAGAACCGAACCATCAAAAATGGATTCGGACAAACCCTTACCGCTCCTTTTTAGGATACCCCAAAAAATGGCGGAAAATAATGGCCGCCGTCAAAAATTAAGGGAAATTTTTACCCCAAAAGGCATCTAAACGACCTCGCAAACGGCATAAATATACCAAAAACGCAAAGAAAAACATATACATACATAGACCCATCGAAACATGGCACGGTGCTTGCTTTATCTTCCATCAAGGAATAAGGAGCGAGGAGAGATATATGAAGACATTGCTGGAAGTTGAAGTTAAGGACGTGTCGAAGCGGAAGATCGCGGTCCGGGTTTGCAACCATTGCGGCGGGCACCTGCGGTTTTACCAAGGCTCCTTTACGTGCCTGATGTGCGGGCGTGATGTCGATCACTCGTGCAAGGATTGTTTAGCCTCCCATGACCTGCTTGTGGAAACGACATAAGCAAGGTCTTTTACCCCACTTTTATCCTACGTTGAACGGGCACCTAGAAGTTACCCCCTTTTAGGTGTCCAATTTTTTTCGTACCCAAATATTCCCCCATAAATTTAACCACTGAGACTCAGAGACACAGAGCTGAAAAGTATTTTTTCGTCGCTTATTCTGCTTTTACACTAAACATTCTTCTCCGTGTCTCCGTGCCTCTGTGGTTATTCGCGCATGGCAATCCCCGCCCTCGGCGAACAGACAACTTGCGCTTTACAGCCGCCCCCCGCATACCGTACCCTAGTGCGATGATAGATTTGCATATGCACACGGTTTTCAGCGACGGCGAACTTATCCCCGCCGAGATGGCCCGCCGCGCCGAAGCAATAGGGCACAAGGTCATCGCCATCACCGACCATGTCGATCAATCCAACGTGGAGCATGTGGCGGCGGGCATCGTCCGCTTCTGCGCCGAAGACCGCCACGTCATAAAGGTGTTGCCGGGGGTGGAGATCACGCATGTGACCCCCGGAAAAATCGCCGATGTGGCAAAGCGCGCCCGCGCCGCTGGGATCAAGGTCATCGTGGTGCACGGCGAGACCATCGTCGAGCCGGTGGAGCCGGGAACCAACGAGGCCGCCATCGACGCGGGCATCACCATTCTGGCGCATCCCGGACTCATCACCGCCGCCGCCGCCAAAAAGGCGGCCGCCGCCGGGGTTTTCCTCGAGATCAGCGGCAGGGGAGGGCACAGCTTTTCCAACGGCCATGTGGCCCGCACCGCGCTGGAGGCGGGGGCCAAAATGGTATTCGACACCGACAGTCATTCGCCGCGCGACCTGATGGATCGCGCCATGGCGATGAAAGTAATGTTATCCGCCGGGCTTACCAACGCCCAGGCGGAGGAGATATTCATCAATTCACAACGCCTGGTGGAGGGTTTGAAATAATGGCTACGTACAAACGGATCACAAAAAAACTGGATATCAAAACGCCGGATGAATTCCTGACGTTTTGGGATCACGCCTTTCATTATATTTCCGACAACCGCGAAAAGCTGGCGTTGCCGGTGATCGGCCTGCTGGTGGCGGTGATGCTCGGCTTCGGCTTCTGGTATTACCAATCACAGAAACTGGCGAGGGCAAACGCGGAGCTGTACCATGTGCTGGCCGAACTCCCACGGCAGGGAAGCGGCGTCACCACCCCCGGACAGGAGATCGTCGACAAGCTGAAGGCGTACGACGCGCAATTCGGAGCCACCGGATCGGGCCGGATAGGCCGCCTCTACCGCGCCAACATCCTTTACCAAAAAGGGAACTTCGACGATGCGCTCCCGCTTTATCAGGGGATCGGCGGAACCGACGCGATAGGACAGCTTGCCGCGATCAACCTCTCGGCAACGCTGACGCAACAGGGCAAATTCGCCGATGCCGCCGCCGCGCTGGAGAAGATCCGCGCCACCACCATTTTTGCGGAAGAGGCCGATTACCAGATCGCGCGCAATCAGGAAGCCGCCGCGAACAAGGCGGCCGCCAAAACGGAATACGCGAAGTTTTTGGATAAACACCCCGGCGCTTTCCGCACCGCCGAAGTGCGCGAGCGCCTCGCCAGCCTGTAATCCCGCAAACCCGCTGTCATCCCGGCCTTGAGCTAGGAGCGGCGGAATAAATATGCGGCGGCGAAGCCTGCGAAGCCAGCCGCGTACCATCCGCCGCGGAAGTGCCCTTCAAGGGTGCGGGATCCAGACACATTATCAAAGCTCTCTCCGCGCCCTGGTGGGTACCCAATTCATTGGGTACATCGGCCCGTAAGGGCCGTCCTCCCTCCCGGGTGGGTACATGCTCTCAGCATGTACATCGGCCTGGTAGGCCGACATCTTTTGGCGCTGCGCGCCAATGTACCCATTAAAATGGGTACCTACCCGGAAATCAAAGCCCGCTACGGGCGATGGCGACCGCTTTTTCCAGAGCTTTCCCTTTATTCAGGCACTCCTGATATTCCGATGCCGGGTCGGAATCGGCCACGATGCCCGCGCCGGTTCCCAGGTAGGCTTTCTTCCCCTTCACCGCCAGCGTCCGTATCGCTATCGCGGTATCCATCGTGCCATCGAAGGCGATGTACCCCACCGCGCCGCCATACAGCCCGCGCCGGTGCGGCTCCAACTCTTCAATAATCTCCATCGCGCGTATCTTCGGCGCGCCGCTCAGCGTTCCCGCCGGGAAGGTCGCCCGTATCACGTCGAATGCGTCCGCCCCCTGCCGCAGTTCCCCTTCCACATTGCTCACAATGTGCATCACATGCGAATACCGCTCGATCTCTTTGAGGCCGGTCACCCGCACGGTTCCCCCCTTGCTTATCCGCCCCACGTCGTTACGGCCCAGGTCCACCAGCATGATGTGCTCGGCCAGCTCCTTCTTATCCGCCAGCAGTTCGGCTTCCAGCGCCTTGTCCTCTTTGTCTGTTGCCCCCCGCTTGCGGGTGCCGGCGATGGGCCTCACGGTGACCACTCCGTTTTGCAGGCGGCTCAGGATTTCGGGGGACGCCCCGACCACTTCCCAATCGTCCAGTTTGAGGTAGTACATATACGGCGAGGGATTGACCACCCGCAACGCGCGGTAGACATCGAACGCGCTCACATCAAGATCGATGGTAAACCGCTGCGCCAGCACCACCTGGAAGATATCGCCTTCCTTGATGTAGTGTTTGCAGCGTTGCACCGCCTTTGCGTAGGCCGCTTCGGTGGTATTTGACTTGAATGTTTTCGCTCCCGCCCGCTTTTTCACCGCCGGGGGTTTCATCGGCCCTTCCAGTTTCCGCAGCAGCGCCTTTATTTTCGCCACCGCCTTGGCATAGGCTTTATCGGCGTTCCCCTCCACATGGGCGTTGACGATGATCTTTATCGTCTGCTTTACGTTATCGAACACCACCAGCGCATCGGTGACCATAAAAACGGTATCGGGGAAATCGGTATCCTTGTGCGCCTTCGTGGGGAGCTTTTCAAAAAACCGCACGCAATCGTAGCCGATGGTGCCGACCACGCCGCCGTTGAACGGGGGCAGCCCCTCCACCGTGACGGCCTTGAACCCGGCCATCACCTTCCTGATCTCGTCCAGCGGATCGCCCGCCACGGCGAATTTCTGCTTCTTAGTTTTGGTGATGCGCAGCCCCTCTTTGCCGGAGGTCTTTATCACCAGCTCCGGATCGGCCCCCATGAAAGTGTAACGCGCCCACTTTTCGCCGCCCGAAACGCTCTCCAGCAGATAGGCGTATTTCGCCCCCTTGGATATTTTGCTGAACGCGCCGACCGGCGTCTGGAAATCGCCAAACACGTCGCAATGAACGGGGACGATGTTCCCCTGCTTTGCCAGTTGAACGAACGCCGCCTTATCGGGTTTTATCATGATGTTTGTATCGCTTTCATATGTGATTATTCTATAGCGAAAAAGGCTACAAATCGCACAACCAGCCGCATAGGGAAGATACTTGATCCGGATCGGTCAAGTTGGCGGCGTTGCTAATAATTCCATCTTCCAATTGATGCCAAATTTCTTCAGCCATATCTTTCTCTATTGCCGCGCCCACAAAAAAAGCGTGGGGTGAAAGTCTTTTCCTGGAAAACGCCTTGTTTATTCTGGTAAGGGATGTTCTTGCGGTTTTCCAATGTTCATCGGCCCCTGCCGGATCAATTCCGCCCTTTAGCTCCCCCAGCGCTATATAAAGGGAAGGGTTGTTAAAGGCGGTGGATAGTTCTGCCGGGTCACAGTTTAAAAGACATAAATCGACATTCTTATTAACAAAAGGAACCTTACGGTTGTATACCATAGTGCGGCTTTTGCCCTTCCGGCGCCAGCTTAACGCAGAAATATAAAGCTCGATATCGGCATCTTCATCCTTTCCCGTTATCCATTCTTTACTATCGCCGTGTAACCACTGATAAGGAGTTTTTGCTAAACTCAGATTGGCTAAGGTGGCGCGGGTCAACTTGCGTTCCGCCAAAACCCCTCCAACATTTCTCATTGAGCCTCCCAGAGTGTCTCCTCTGGTTAAGAGAAACCTGAAAACCAATTCCTCCACAAATACCGGCCCGGCCGGTTCAAGATATTTTGATATCAAGCCTTGAATTGCCTCAATTTTGTCTTGAGGCAATAAATATTTCATGGCTTTATCGGAAACTCCGGCCGCTGTCAGCAAGGCAGGCTGAATACTATCGATATTAAGCAAATCAGCGGGAGATTTCGCCTGGGATGCGGCGGCTTTTAGTGACCTGGCTTGTTCAATAAAAGGTGTGGCGCGCCGGTTCTTTTCAAGGGCCAGCGCTACAAAACCGGCCCTGGTTTCCTCATAGGTCGTTACCAAGCTGGAGCTGGCGGATAGATGCTTACGGTACGGCGCCTTCTTAGCCACTATATTTTGCTCCAAACATAGACGCACTTTCTTAAGGCATCCCGGCCATGTTTTCCCATCTGTTGACTGCTATTTCCCTTGCCTTTTGGAAGCACAAGGATATTTTCGATGCGGAAACCCAACTTTTCAGCGATGCTTGAAAGTATCAGGTCAACCGAAATACTTGCTCCCGCATAACGCACATTGTCATTGACCATAAACAGAAGTGCGTTGGGTTTCATAACCCGGTTGCATTCGGCAATGATACAAGCCATTTCATAAAAATATCCCCTGACCATTCTCGGTATGCCGGGATTGTTTAATCTTCCCTGCGCCTTCTCAATCTCCAAATAGCACAAAATAGACTGTAGTAACTTTTGATCATCCGCGGCCATTATGGCATCTGACCATTTTGGATTTATTTTAAGTAAATCTTTGGCCCGGTTTTCAACCGTACAGCTGAGCATTTCCTGCCGAAGCCGGGACAATTCCCCCTCTCCAATGCCAAGCAACGCCAGTTCCAGCGCATATGTTCTGGTGTAGTCATAACGGTTGCAGTAGGGCGGGGATGTCACAACGGCATCGTAAGAGTTATCCGGGAGCGTTGGCATCACATCCAACGATGAACCGCTGAAAAGCTCTGTGTGACCCGGCTGGGTTAATCTTTCTGAAGGAAACAGCTCGCCAGATGCTTTGCCGCCTTCCAAATCGTGGCGAATCTCCATTAATTTGGCGTATATCGCTTTATCGAAATCAAGAATTTTGCCCTTATCAAAAGATTTAATCCCTTGGCGGCGGCCTGAACGATAATCCCAGCGGAGATATTGTCCATCTTTTCGCGTAAAGCTAACGGACTCCAATATGCACAGTAACGCAAATCGTAAAACTAGCTGAACGCCTTCATTTTCACGTTGACTGGCCCCTAAATAACGCTCGATAGATTCAAGGGTTTCCTTTGGGTAGGCGCCATTTGTGATACGCAAAGATTGATGAGTTACTTTCGTTTCTGATTGATGCCACGGATGTTCTTCACTCCACTTTTTAATGGCAGCGAAATCATCTTTGGAAAATTCCTTCTCCAAACATTTTCTGGCAAGAAAGATTTGTTGGCCGATTGGAAGCAGCTCAATACCGTCCGCGTCTATTCCAGCCTCACTTGCCACAAATAATGCCGTACCGCTTCCAGCAAAAGGGTCTAGAACCTTACCTGAACTAATACCATATTTTTTGAGCAGGTATTCAATTAGGGTGGCGGAAAAAGCTTCTTTATACTTGTACCAACGATAGGAGGCTCTCGGTTTATTCGCCTGAAAACTGACAAGCTGGCGAGTAAGCGTAGGCTGAACAACTATTATTTTATGGAAGTGCCGAAATAATTTGTGATCGAGCGTCTCTATTTCGCTTAGAGAGAGATGGTTTTTAAAGGGATCGTCAACCTGAGCGCCCCCTTCGCCAATATCCAGAAGGCTCTCAAGCGCATCGGCGGAAATAACCGATTTTCCCCCAGCCGGAAAAAGCGGCTCAATTACTGACGATGCCATTGTTAATCCTTCGCATATTCATAAATATTTATGATAACATCGAAAAAGCAATTCAATATTCCACCTCTACCAGCGTGAGGCCCTGCGCGGGGGCGGTGGGGCCGGCCTTGCGGCGGTCTTTCGCCATCAATATTCTTTTCATCTCTTCCGGTTTCATCCTGCCCCGTCCTATTTCCGCCAGCGTGCCGACGATGTTGCGCACCATCTGGCGCAAAAAGCCGTTGGCGGTGATCTCTACCGTTATCGTATCGCCTTTACGCGCTACCTCCAGCGCGTAAATATGCCGTACGGTGGATTTTACCTGAGAATTGGCCGCCATGAACGAGGCAAAATCGTGCTGCCCCACAAACGCCTCGGCCCCCTGGCGCATCTCGGCGCTGTTCAGTTTTTGTATCACATGCCAGCTGTAGCGGATGCCGAGGGGATTCCGCACCGGGCCGTTGTGGATGACATAGCGGTAGGTCTTTTGTTTCGCATCGCTGATGGCGTGAAACGAGTCATCCACCGTTTTTGCCGCTTTCACCGCGATATCGTCCGGCAGCAGCGAATTGAGAGCCTTCATCAGCCCCTCGTCGTTCATCGGAAAATGCCCCTTGATGCTCACCGGCATCGCCAGAGCGTGCACCCCCGCGTCGGTGCGGCCCGATGCCACCGCCGGCACCCGCTTCCCCACGATCACGGTCACCGCTTTTTCCAGCGTATCCTGAATGGTCTGCTCCCCCTTGTTCTGGCTCTGCCACCCGGCGTAGCGGGTGCCGTCGTACTCTAGGATCAACAGCACCGTGCGGAACGGATGCTCTTTCCTCTCCTTTTTCATCAGCGCGGGCGCAGCTCCTCTTTCAGGTATTTGCCGGTCCACGATTCTTTCACCTTGGCGACTTGTTCCGGCGTGCCGGTGGTCACCACCGTGCCTCCCCGGTCGCCCCCTTCGGGGCCGAGGTCTATCAGCCAGTCGGCGGTTTTTATCACATCGAGGTTGTGCTCGATGACCAGCACCGTGTTGCCCGTCTCAACCAGCCGGTTGAGCACCTCCAGCAGTTTCTTGATGTCGTCGAAATGCAGGCCGGTGGTCGGTTCATCCAGAATATAAATGGTCCGCCCGGTGCTCCGTTTCGCCAGTTCGCGCGCCAGTTTCACCCGCTGCGCCTCGCCGCCGGAAAGGGTGGTGGCGCTTTGGCCCAGCTTGATGTAGCCGAGGCCCACGTCGAACAGCGTTTGCAGCTTGTTCTTCGCCGCCGGTATCGGCCCGAAGAATTCCAGCGCCTCCTCTATCGGCATCTCCAACACCTCGGCGATGGTCTTTCCCTTGTAGTGGATGTCCAGCGTTTCACGGTTGAACCGCCGCCCGTGGCAGACCTCGCAGGTCACATACACATCGGGCAGGAAGTGCATCTCGATGCGGATGATGCCGTCCCCCTGGCACGCCTCGCAGCGCCCCCCCGCCACGTTGAAGGAAAAACGCCCCGCCTTGTAGCCCCGCTTTTTGCTTTCCGGCACCTGCGTATAGAGGTCGCGTATCGGCGTGAAGAGTCCCGTATACGTCGCCGGATTGCTGCGCGGGGTGCGCCCGATGGGGCTTTGGTCTATGTCGATCACCTTGTCGATGAACTCTATCCCCCGTATCTCCTTGTGCTTGCCGGGGTATTCGCTCGCCTGATTGATCTCTTTCGCCAACTGCTTGTACAGGATGTCGATGATGAGCGTGCTCTTGCCGGAGCCGGAAACGCCGGTCACGCAGGTGAACGCCCCCAGCGGTATATCGACATTGATGTTTTTTAAATTATTCTGCTCGGCCCCCTTGATGGAAAGGGAAAGCCCGTTCCCTTTGCGCCGTTTTTTCGGCGTCTCTATCTCCAGCTTGCGGGAAAGGTATTTGCCGGTGACCGAATTGGGGTTTGCCATGATCTCGGCGGGGGAGCCTTGCGCCACCACATAGCCGCCGTGCACCCCCGCGCCGGGGCCGAGGTCGACCACGTGATCGGCCGCGCTGATGGTGTCCTTGTCGTGCTCCACCACTATCACGGTATTGCCGATGTCGCGCAGGCGGTTGAGCGTGGCGAGCAGGCGGTCGTTATCGCGCTGGTGCAGGCCGATGCTCGGCTCGTCCAGTATGTACAGCACGCCGACCAGCGCCGAGCCGATCTGCGTGGCCAGCCGTATCCGCTGCCCCTCGCCGCCGGAGAGGGTGCTGCTGCCGCGGTCGAGCGTGAGATATTCCAGCCCCACGTTCTGCATAAAGCCGAGCCGCTCCTTGATCTCCTTGATGAGCCGCGCCGCGATGATCTTCTGCTGCGGCGTCAGGGCCAGCGCGTCGAAGTACTCCACCGCGTTCTTGATGGAAAGCTGCGTCGTCTCGACGATGTTCCTGCCGCCGATCTTCACCGAAAGCGGTTCCGGCCGCAGCCGCGCGCCGTTGCAGGCGTGGCAGGGATCGGTCCGCATGTATTGTTCGATGTCCTCGCGCACCCAGGCGCTTTCGCTCTCCTTGTGACGCCGCTCCAGGTTGGGGATCACCCCTTCGTACTCGCCCACGTAAAAGGCCTTCCGCCCGTCCTTGAGGTACTTGAAACGTATCTCCTCATCCCCCGCGCCATTCAGGATTTTTTTGCGAACCTCTTTCGGGATGTCCATCCAGCGGGTCTCTTCCCAACTGAAGCCGAAGTGTTCGGCCAGCGATTCAAGCATGTTGCGGTGGTAATGCTGGGTTTTGTCCCCCCACGGTTTCACCGCCCCTTCGGCCAGCGTCAGCTTTTTATCGGGGACGACCAGATCTTCCGTAACCACCTGCTTCACGCCAAGCCCGGTGCAGGTTTGGCATGCGCCGTGCGGATTGTTGAAGCTGAACATCCGCGGCTCCACCGCCGGGTACGAGATGCCGCAGTTCACGCAGGCGAATTTTTGCGAGAAGGTGAACTCCTTTTTGTTGTCCTCGTCGCTCACCGCCATGAACCCTTCGCCCATGTTCAGCGCCAGCTCCACGCTGTCGGCCAGCCGCCGGTCGAGGCCCGGCTTCACCACCAGCCGGTCGATCACCACGTCGATGGAGTGCTTATAGGTTTTTTCGAGGGTGATCTCCTCGTCCAGCGACTGCATTTTTCCGTCTATCCGGGCGCGGACAAAGCCCTTTGATTTGAGTGCCGCCAGCTCTTTTTTGTATTCCCCCTTGCGGTCCTTCACCACCGGGGCCATGACGTGAATGCGCGTCCCTTCCTTCAGCAGCATTAACTGGTCGACGATCTGCGAAACGGTTTGGGATTCTATCGGCTTGCCGCAGCTGTAGCAGTGCACCGTGCCGACGCGGGCGAAGAGGATGCGGAGATAATCGTATATCTCCGTCACGGTGCCAACGGTGGAGCGGGGATTCTTGCTGGTGGTTTTTTGCTCGATGGAGATGGCGGGGGAAAGCCCCTCGATGAGGTCGATATCCGGCTTTTCCATCTGTTCGAGGAACTGCCGGGCGTATGCGGAAAGCGATTCCACATAGCGCCGCTGCCCCTCGGCGTAGATGGTATCGAACGCCAGCGACGACTTGCCCGATCCGGACAGCCCGGTGAAGACGATCAGCTTGTCGCGCGGTAATTCCAGGTCGATGTTCTTGAGGTTGTGCTCGCGCGCCCCCTTGATGATGATGGTGCCATGTTTCATAGGGGTTCATTGTCGCAAAGAACCGCCTCTTTTGCCAATGCCCCGATCATTTATCTGGGGGGGCAGCAAACCACAGAGCCACAAAGACACGGAGAAGCCTCTTTAGCAGACGCATAATAAATCATGGCAAGAGGTTTGTTTTGCAACTCTGTGTCTCTGAGCCTCTGTGGTCATATCCATACACAGAAATGCCGCAAGGCATGACCCCTCTTGGCGCTGGCGCGCCAACGTACCCAATAAATTGGGTACCCACCAAAGAATAGGCTCAGCACACCGCCGGCCCCCACGGAGCCGCCCACCTTGCAGGTATATGTATTAATACGGATAGATATAATAGAAAACATCCCGGTCAATGTTAGATGGATCAGCCTTGGTAGGGGCGGCATTCTTGCCGCCCATTGGGCCAATCGGCGATAGGAGTATCGCCGCTACCAGAGCCGGTGCACCCAATTAATTATCGGGCGATGCCAGTTGAAAGCGCCCCCCGCATCGGGCACAATAAAAAGATGGCAGAGATCAAATTGGCAAAAACCGCCGGCTTTTGCTGGGGGGTAAAGCGGGCTATCGATATCACGCTGGAATCGGCGCGCGGCAAGGGAGAAGAGGTCTACACCTACGGCCCGCTTATTCACAACCCGCAGCTGATAAAACTGCTTGAAAGCAAGAACATCCATGTGGAAACCAATCTGGACAATCTGAAACCGGGGAGCGAGGTCATCATCCGCACCCACGGGATAACCCCGCAAAAGAGGGACGATCTGAAACGGCACGGCCTCGTTATCAGCGATGCAACCTGCCCCTTGGTCGCCAAAGTCCAGGGGATGATCCGCAAATTCTCGCGCAAAGGCTATTCAATCGTGATCGTCGGCGATGACCATCACGCCGAGGTGGCGGGCCTGAAAGGGTTCGCGGAAACGCCGGTCTACGTTGTGGCATCGCTCGAAGAGGCTAAAAAGCTGCCGGATATGGAAAAAGTGTTTGTCGCCGCCCAAACAACCTGCGACATCCAAAACTATGAAGCCATCAAAAAATACTTCCGGGAAAAATGCCCCGATCTGGAAATAGGGGAGACCATCTGCGAAGCGACCGACGAACGGCAAAGCGAGGTGATCCGGCTTTCAAAAGAGGTCGATGCCATGGTCATCGTCGGCGGCAAAAATTCTGCCAATACCGCGCGGCTGGCCGGCATCGCAAAAGAGCAGGGGCTTGATACCTTCCATATAGAAACTGACGATGAGCTTGACCTTACGCATATGGCCAAATATCAAAGTATCGGCGTTACCGCGGGGGCTTCTACGCCAAAATGGATCATTGATGCGGTTGTGGCAAAGCTCTCCAGCATTAAGGAGCAGCGCAAGCCGCTGCCGGTGGAGATATTGGGGATAATCGTAAAAAGCAACCTTTTCCTCGCGGCGGGGGGGGCAATACTCACCTATACCAATGCGCTGATGCTGAAAGAAACGCCAAATCCGCTGATAGTGGGGGTGGCCTTCTGCGCCATCGCTGCCACCTATCTCACGAACCAGCTATTGCGGCCAAAAGAAATTCAAAAGAGCCAGATCAGAAAATACAACTATCACCTGAAATACAATTCCCTTTTCTGGGGGATCGCCATTGCGGCGGCGGTATCCGGGATGGTTTTATCGTTTAACCTCGGATGGCCTTCCTTGGCGATCTATCTGGCGGTTGTCGGATTCGGCACCACCTACGGCTTGGATAGAGGCCGGTTCCGCCTTTTTGTCCGGTTAAAGGATATTCCCGCATCAAAGGATATTTTTGTAAGCCTGGCCTGGGTGATGATAACCGTGGTTTTGACGTACATAAACGAAAAAGGAACCGGGAATATTACCTTCCCGCTCTTAATTACCTTTGGAATCGCCTATACCCGTTCCATTCTGTTCGACATACGCGATATTTACGCCGACCAGGTTATCGGGAAGGAGGTTATGCCGATGCTTGTCGGAAAAGAACATGCGAAAAAGACCCTGTATGGGGTGCTTTTGGGCATTTCCATTATCTGCATAATGGATATTCTATTCGGGGGGAGGGGATCGCTTATGGCCGCCTATCTTTTGGGAATTGCCTACCTACTCGGTTTTGTTTACTACAATGAGAGCAAGATTTGGATTAATTCAGCAAAGTTTGACCTGTTCCTCGATACCCCATACTTTATCATTGGGGCGGTGGCATACCTGATCGCCTAACTCCGATTGTTCCACGTGGAACAATCCCTTTGAATCTAAGAAGATAACCACAGAGACTCAGAGTCACAGAGCTAATATTTTCTCTGCAAAAGCATCCCTTACTCTCTCCGTGTCTCAGTGCCTCAGTGGTTCATGCCCCCAAAATCAACGTTCCACGTGGAACATCAACAACCTTTTCGGCCTCAACCTTAGAACAATTTCCCCTTGCCGCTCCAAGGTTCACCTGCTACACTTTTCCCTAATGCTCACCATCGCCATTTCCAATCAAAAAGGGGGGGTTGGGAAAACCACCACCGCCATCAACCTCGGTGCCTGCCTGGCTCTATCAGGAAAAAGAACCCTTATCATCGATATCGACCCTCAGGCGAATACCACTTCGGGCCTAGGACTCTCAACCGAATCCGAACACACAATTTACAACGCCCTGATTGATGAAAACGCCGATAACGGGCACATCAAGCCGACCATTGTGGAAAACCTTCACGTCCTTTCCTCCGATATCAATCTGGCCGCAGCGGAAATAGAACTTTCCAATTACGAAAACGCGCATTACCGCCTTAAAGGCATCCTTAATAAACTGCGCCACAAGTTCGATTTCATCCTCATCGACTGCCCCCCGGCACTCGGGTTTCTTACCATCAATGCACTGGTAGCCTCAGATTCGGTGCTCATACCGTTGCAAACCGAATACTTTGCGCTCGAAGGTTTGGGTAAATTGATGAATACTATCAATATGATACGCGACTCATACAACCCGTCGTTGGAGATTGAGGGACTTCTTTTTACCATGTATGACAAGCGGACCTCTCTTTCTAACCAGGTTGTTGAAGAGATTAAAAAGAACTTCACCAGCCACGTTTTTGAAACGGTCATCCCCCGGAATATACGGCTTTCAGAAGCTCCCAGCCACGGCCTTCCGATATCGCTTTACGATACGAAATCAAAAGGGGCCGATGCCTACATCGATCTCGCGCGTGAAATAATATCCCGCAGAAAAAGTTATTTCGAGGCGCTGAAAAACGCCCCCGCCGCCGTGACGGAGCAGTAAGCGATGATTCAAAGAAAAGCGCTCGGCAAAGGGCTGTCGGCGTTCCTCCCCGATCAGGGAAAGATGAACGCCCCGCGCGTGAGCGAGATCCCGCTCGCCGACATTGTCGCCAACCGCTATCAGCCGCGGCTTTCATTCAAAGACGAGGCCCTGAAAGAGCTGGCCGCGTCGATCAAGGAGAACGGCCTCATCCAGCCCGTGATCGTACACAAGGTTGATAACGGGTACGAGCTGATAGCGGGGGAACGGAGGTTCCGCGCGGCTAAAATGCTCGGCATGGCCGCGATACCGGCCATCATCAAGTCGGTGCAAAACGCCGAGGCGTTGGAAATGGCGATCGTCGAGAACATCCAGCGGGAAGAGCTTAATCCGATAGAAGAGGCGAAAGCCTACAAAATGCTGATGCACGAGTTCAAGCTCACGCAGGAGATGGTGGCGAAAAAAGTGGGGAAGCAGCGCCCAACGGTGGCGAACACCTTGCGGCTGCTCAACCTGCCGTTCGAGATACAGGGGGACATCGAAACCGGCCGCCTGACGATGGGGCATGCCCGCGCCCTGCTGGCCTGCGAAACCGAATCCGCCATGATGGAGATGCGTACGCAGATACTCCAGCTTGGCCTCAACGTGCGCGATACGGAATCAAAAACCACCAGGAAAAAAACTACCGCCGCCAAGGTCAAAGCCGAGCTTGATCCGAACGTCCGCGCGTTCATCGAATCGCTCCAAAAAAAACTTTCCACCAAGGTCACTTTGAAACCGAACAAAAAAGGGGGAGGCACCCTCACGTTTGAGTACTACACCCAGGACGATTTTGAGCGTCTTTTGGAGCATTTGGAGCGTTTGTAGTCTCTTGGTGCATTTGCAGGAATTGCACGAAATGACGGGGCAAATTCAGCTATCGTATCTATTTGTTTTCTTTTTCTTTATTTGTGGCTTTCGTGCCCCATTTTTTGCAATTTGAGAGCCGCCAACCGATGAAAGGTTATGTTTTAATCCTTGGGGCAAACTCCGATATCGCCCGGCCCCTCGCGCGGCTCTACGCCGCCGCCGGTTACAACCTTTACCTTGCCCATACCCGGCCCGAACTTTTAACCGAAGAATGCGAACGCCTGAAAGCGGAACATGGCATCGATGCCAGGCCGCTGCTGTTCGATCTTCTCTACTTCAACGGCCACGAAAAATTCTTTCACCGGCTCGATCCGCGTCCTGCCGGCGTCATCTGTATCGGCGGCTATCTCGGCGATCATCAACTCGCCACGGCGGATATGGAAGAAGTGTCAAAGATCATCCAGATCAATTTCGCCGGGCCCGTCTCCATCCTCAACATCGCCGCCGACTGTTATGAAAAAGAAAAGGCGGGCTTCATCGTCGGCGTAAGCGCGGCGATGGGGGAGAGGGGATTTGGCAACCGCTACTTTTACGCCGCGGCCAAAGCGGCGTTTACCGCGTATCTTTCCGGCCTGCGCAACCGGCTGTCATCCAGCGGCGTGCGCGTGCTCACCGTGAAGCCGGGATTCGTGGCGACGAAAATGACGGCGGGAATATCTTTTCCGCGCCGCCTCACCGCGCGCCCCGAAGATGTGGCGCGCGATATTTTCCGCGCGCAGCAGAAGGGGAGGGATGTCCTCTACACGCCGGGTTATTGGAGATTCCTGATGTGGATTTTCATCCACCTCCCCGAAGGGCTGTTCAAGCGGATGAAGTTGTAGCGGCGCGAAAAACGGAAATCAGGATTTCTTTTGGAAGACCATCTTCCAGTCGGTGTCGTTGATCTGGGTGATCTCCAAAACCTTGTGCCCTTCCCCTTCAACGCTGCGCGGCACGTTCAGCGTCGCCGGTTTGTGGTCGGTGATCACTTCCAGCACTTGGCCGGGGGCCAGTTCTTCCAGCGCCAGCTTCGAGTGGACGAAGGTATAGGGGCATACTTCCCCTTTGATATCGAGGGTTACGTCGGCTTTCATCTTCTTTCCCTTCTCAAATGCAGAGCGCTTTTTCGGCGCTGAATATTTCGTCGACGATGGCGGCGTAATCGATCGTCCGCGCTGCCGCTATGCCGCGCGCTTTCACGTCTTCGGCCAGGCAAAACCCTTTTGTCCGCAGCGCTTCGTCATACACCGCGTTCTGCATCAACACGATTTTCTGGTCCGGTCCCGCCAGATCGATGTATTTCAACGCCTCGCTCTTGGCGTTGCGGATGATCACCAGCCGCATCGCTTAAAATTCCCCGTGGGCGATGACGCACTCTTCGCAGCTATCGGGGAAAATGACGACCAGAACCCCCTTATCGATCCGCGCCGCCAGCTTCATCGCCCCCGCCAAGGCCGCGCCGGATGAGGTGCCAACCAGCAATCCTTCTTCATCTTCGATGCGGCTGACCATGTGGTACGCCTCGTCGGTGGTCACCGATATTTTCTCGTCGTATACCGATGTATCGTAGATGCCCGGCACGATAGAGCTTTCCATGTGCTTCAATCCCTCGATGCCGTGCAGGCTTTCCGCCGGTTCCACCGCATACGATTTCAGGCCCGGATTGAGCGCCTTCAGCCCGCGGCTGGTTCCCATCAACGTTCCCGAAGTCCCTATACCGGCGAGAAAATGCGTCACCCGTCCCTTGGTTTGTTCATGTATCTCCCGCGCGGTGGTGTCGCGGTGCGCCATCCAGTTCGAGGGGTTGTTGTACTGGTCCGGGAGAAAATACTTGTCCGGATTCTCATTATAAAGCTTCCGGCAAAGCTTGATGGCCCCGTCGGATTGCTCCATCGGATCCGAAAGGATGAGGTTCGCCTTGAACTGCTTCGCCATGATCCCTTTGCGCGCCTTGCAGACGTTGCCGGGCAGGACGAGGTTCACTTTGAAGCCGAGGATCCGCCCAATGAGCGCGTACGCCACGCCGGTGTTGCCGCTGGTGGAGTCGATCAGTTCCATGCCGCGCTTGAAGGCGCCGCTGGCCAACCCGTCGCGCACCATCCGCAACGCCGGGCGCGCCTTCACGCTGCCGGCCGGGTTGACCCACTCGGCCTTTGCGTATATTTCTATATCCTTGTTGCCGAAATCCTTGACGATGTTCCGTATTTTGAGCAGGGGGGTGTTGCCAATGCGGTCAAGCACCGCCTCTTCGTAGTTGGTGATAACCGGCACCCGTAGTTCGGGGGGCAGCTGCGTTGCTTTCATCTCTTCATTTCCTCTTCAGTGGATGAATGCATCGGCTTCGCTGATCAGCGCGCCGGCATCCGCCGCTTGTATTACTTTCATTTTCGCCGCCACATCGGGCAGGTAACCGAAACCGTCCCCTGTTTCCACATGCATGCGCGCACCCAGCCGCGCCAGCATCGATACGTGCTTGTTCACCGGCTGCATATGCGCCGCGGACTCTTCCAGCTTTTCCAGCGCGCGCCGCCCGTTCCCCATGAACAGCAGGTGCACTTCGTTTTCGTCGTTCAATGTAAGGCCGAGGCTCATCCGCAGTTTTTCGGCGGTATTGTTCGTCCCCAGCGGGAACTCCGTGAAGAGAACCGCTATCTTTTTCATGCGAACGCCAGATACCGGGTTGCGTCGTTGACGATGTTGGCATGGTCGAACTGGCTGCCGTAATTGAATTTTTCATTGCGGTGCGCCTTCAGCTCGCCGGCGTTGTGGGCGCAGACGGTGATGGCCGCCCCTTTATCCGCCAGCGCGTCAAGCGCCGGAACCGCGGCGTTCAACACTCCCCGGTGCATGAGGAATATTTCCACGCCAATCCCTTTCTCTATCGCCGCCCCGGCCAGGCCGATCACGTTGTGGATGTCCTGGCTGTCGGGCCCGGTCATCACGAGAAAGCCGAGTTTTCTATCCTTCGTGTCCAATCGGCACTCCGCAAAACTGCTCGTAGTCGATCAGCTTGGTGATCGTTTTGTGTTCGCCGCAGATCGGGCACTTCGGATCTTTGCGCACCTTCAGCTTCCGCGTTTCCGCTTTGAGGGCATCATAGAGAAGCAGCTTGCCAACCAACGGTTCGCCGATGCCGAGTATCTGTTTGATGACCTCGACCGCCTGCAGGTTCCCAACCACTCCCGGCAGAACGCCAAGTACGCCGGCCTCTTGGCAGCTCGGCACCATTCCCGGCGGCGGCGGCTCCGGGTACATGCACCGGTAGCACGGCCCCTCGGGGGATTTGAAAACGGTCACCTGTCCTTCGAACCTGAATATCGATCCGTGCACGTTCGTCTTGCCAAGCAACACGCAGGCATCGTTCACGAGATAGCGGGTGGGGAAGTTGTCGCAACCATCGGCGATGATGTCCCACTCTTTAAAAATATCGAGCACGTTGGTGCTGTCGAGACGCGTGTTGTAGGTGGTCACCTTCACGTCGGGGTTCAGCCCGTTGATGCCGTCTCTGGCCGAATCAACTTTCAAGCGGCCGATGTCCGCCGTCGAATGGATGATCTGCCGCTGCAAATTGGAATTATCAACCACGTCGAAATCAATAATGCCAAGGTTGCCAATTCCCGCGGCGGCCAGATAAAGGGCAAGCGGGGAACCAAGCCCACCGGCTCCGAGCAGAAGAACCTTTGCGCCAAGCAGTTTTTCCTGCCCCTTCCCCCCAACCTCCGGGAGAATGATATGTCTGGCATATCTTTTTACCTGTTCCGGGGTGAATTTCATAATCCTGCCTGCTCCGATCCTAATATCGTTTTTTCTATAATGACTTATTGAATAGACCCGCCGGCAATTGCCGGAATTATGGAAATAGTATCCCCATCCTTTACCGTCGAGTTATCAGAATCAATAAACCTGATGTCCTCTTCATTAATATATAGATTAATAAAGCGCCTAAGCTCTCCATCCTCCGAGTAAAGCTTCTCTTTGAAGCCAGGATAGTTACTTTCCAAGTGATCAATTACCTCTTTAATTGTTGTTCCACTGGCAGATACATCGCCTTTACCTCCAGTTAGCCTTTGCAATGGGGTTGGAATTCTAACATTAATAGCCATCACGCCTCCTATAGCTTTTTTCTTATGATTTTTATTTATATATTCTCTGAAACTCTTCGAGCTTCGGGTGAATAGTCGGTGGCTCTTCAAGATTCCCATGAAGAACTTCCTGCGTCTTCAAGCCATTTCCCGTTATGCACATAACGGTTACCGCATTAGGATCGAGCCGTTTTTGATCCAAAAGTTTCTTGGTAACTGAAACCGTCACCCCGCCCGCCGTTTCGGTAAAAATGCCTTCATGCTCGGCGAGGATTTTTATGCCGTCCACCACTTCCTGATCGCTAACATCTTCCGCCCAACCGCCCGATTCGTTTATCGTCTTGATGCCGTAATATCCATCGGCAGGATTACCGATCGCGATGGAGCGGGCGATGGTATTGGGCTTTTGCGGCTTAAAGTTTTTCTTCCCCTCCTTCACCGCGGTGGTGACGGGGGAGCAACCGGTTGCCTGCGCGCCAAAAACCCGCGTCTTCACTTCGGGAATGAAACCAAGCATTTCAAATTCCTTGAAAGCCCGGTAAATCTTTGTAATGAGCGACGAGCCGGCAATAGGAACTATCACCTGATCCGGCGCCTTCCAGCCAAGCTGTTCGGCGATCTCGTGCCCGTAGCTCTTGCTGCCATCGCCGTAGTACACCCGTATGTTGATGTTCACAAACGCTATGTTGTATTTCGACGTGATCTCGGTGCAGAGCCGGTTCACATCGTCGTAGTTGCCAAATACCTTTATCAGTTTCGGCTTGTAAACCTGCGTACCGATTATTTTTCCCGCTTCAAGGTCGGAGGGAACCAGCACCACAGCCTTGAGCCCCGCGTGCGCCGCGATGGCAGAAACGGAGTTGGCCAAATTGCCGGTGCTGGCGCAGCCGACAGTGTCGTAGCCGAACTCGATCGCTTTTGAGATCGCGGTGGAGACCACGCGGTCCTTAAAGGAAAGGGTGGGGTGGTTTACCGCGTCATTTTTGATATAGAGGTTGGGCATCCCCCATGCCTTGCCGAGATTTTTGCAGTGCACAAGCGGCGTATATCCGACGGAGAGCTTTACCGCGGGTTCGCCTTCAATGGGGAGCAGTTCTTTGTAACGCCACATGTTCGGAGGGCGCGAAAGAATCTTTTCCTTGGTGATGGATTTTTTTATTTCACCGTAATTGTAATCAACCTCAAGCGGACCAAAGCACTCTTCGCAAACGTACTTCGGTTCAGCTTTGTACGGTTTACCGCATTCGCGGCATTTCAGGCCGTTAACAAGTCCCATGTGCCCCGAAATCCTCATTCTTAGTTAAACGTCATTTTATATAAGATACCGCCAGCGGAGGAAAGGAGCGCCATCCTCCTTGGCAAATTAACTCAAGTAACGAATTCTAAAGTACCCTAGTATTTTTGTCAAGTTTTAATATGTCTTGCCATAGGGCTGCAAGTGAAAGGTTTATGCCTGATTTTTTGAGGTTGGTTGAAGTCATTGAGGGGGATAAGGTCGGCGGAACATTTAAAAGTAACCACAAACGCCTTATGGTCAAGGGAATGGCCTACTTTGAAATTCATTCGAATGCTTCACAAGAGGTGGCGAGACCGTCATATTGCTCAAAGCGACGTGTTACATCATTTTGTATTTTTGTTATTTAAAAACGCACATCCTAATTGTTTGTTGCGCTACTTCTTTTATTTTTTATATATGTAGTTTTGCTTGACTTAATCTTTCCACCGGCCTATAATTTTTCCTATGGCTGGTCTCGCGGTTTCGGAGCTATCTGATCACAAAGGGCTTCTCGTTCGTCTTCGCGGCATCCGCTCTTCGTTAAAAAACGCCGAGCGGCTTGTGGCCGATCTGTTTCTCAACCATCCGGCAAAGGTTCTTGGCTACACCGTCGCCGAAGCTGCCGCTCACGCGAAGGTGAGCGAAGCAACCGTCATCCGGTTTTGCCGCACACTCGGTTTTGAGGGATACCAGGATATTAAATTCCAGATCGCGCGCGAGCTGGTTGTTCCCACGCGCTCTTTCACCGGCGAAGAGGTGATCGAAGGGGATTCGCCCGGCGAAGTGATGCAGAAAGTTTTCGCGTTCAATGTGCAAACGTTGCAGGAAACGTTGGAGGTGCTGGACGCGCAGGCGCTGGAACGCGCCTCCGATATTTTGGACAAAGCGGCGAAAGTGATCGTCATCGGCGTCGGCACTTCCGGCGCGAACGTGCAAGACGCCTATAACAAGCTGTTCCGCCTCGGCCTCAATGTGGTGGCGCAAAGCGACTCCCACTTGCAGATGATGGAGGCCTCTCTCCTCGGCCCCGACGGCGCGGTGCTGGCGATAACCCATTCCGGCCGCACGCGAGATCCGGTGGAAACGCTGGCAGTGGCGAAGCGGGCGGGGGCCAAGACGGTGGTCATCACCAGCAACCCGCGCTCGCCGGTCGCGGCGCAGGCGGACGTGGTGCTGCTCACTTCTTCGCGCGAGACCGCGTTCCGCGGCGAAGCGATTGCGTCGCGCCTGGCGCAGATGAGCATCGTCGACGCGCTGTATACCCTCATTCGCATAAAAGGCCGCGGGCGCGCCATCGCCGCGGAAAAAAAGATAGAAGCGGTCATAGGACAGAAACAGATTTTGTAAGGAGCAATGATGATAACCCTGCGGACGTATGTATTTCTCGACAGCCTGCAGCCCCAGCTCGCCACATTTATCGGCAGCACGGCGAAAGGCTTCCCCCCCGTGCCGGGAAACGCTTCCCTCTTTGTGGAAATCGCGCCGGGCCTTGCGATCAACCGCATCCTGGATGTCGCGTTGAAGGCGACCAAGGTGCAGCCCGCCGTGCAGATCGTCGAACGCGCCTACGGCCTGCTTGAAATCCACGAGCAGGACAAGGGGGAGGTCATGTCGGCCGGCAAGGCGATTCTGGACTACCTTGAAGTCAAGGAATCCGACCGCATCAAGCCGCACCTCGCCAGCAACGAGATCATCCGCTCGGTGGAGCCGTATCAGTGCCAACTGATCAACCGCAACCGGAGCGGCAGCATGATCCTTCCCGGCGAGAGCCTCTTCATACTGGAAACCGAACCTGCGGGCTACGTGATCTACGCCGCGAACGAGGCGGAAAAGGCGGCCAACATAAAGCTTATCGAAGTGCGCCCGTTCGGCGCCCTCGGCCGGCTTTATCTCTCCGGACCGGAATCGGAAATTGATTCCGCGGCGGAAGCGGCCATCAAAGCGATGAACAGCCTTGAAGGCGTCCCCTTCAAGGGCGGTAAAAAAGAGTAAATAACCTTTAATTGTAAACAGGAGGATTTGGTATGGCTGAAGCGCTTGGATTGATCGAAACAAAGGGATTCACCGGCATGGTTGAGGCGTCCGACGCGATGGTGAAAGCCGCGCGGGTGGAGCTGGTCGGCTATGAAAAAATCGGCGGTGGATTCGTTACCGCCATCGTGCGTGGCGACGTTGCCGCCGTGAAGGCGGCCACCGAAGCTGGCGCGCGCGCCGCCGAAAAAGTGGGCGAGCTGGTCAGCGTTCACGTAATTCCGCGGCCGCACGCCAACATCGATCTCGTGCTGCCGCTTGGCCGCCTTGATGAGGCCCGCAAGGAAACCAAAGGGCAGAAAGGCTAAGCCATGATGTTCGGCAGAATAACCGGCACCGTGGTCGCCTCGCGCAAGGACGAGAAACTGGATGGATTGAAACTCCTTCTCGTCCAGCAGGTGGACGCCTACGGAAAAATCACGAACAACTACGTCGTGGCCGCCGACAGCGTGGGGGCGGGCAAGGGAGAGGTTGTCCTCTTCGCCACCGGCTCGTCCGCGCGGCAGACCACAAAGACCGAAGGAAGGCCCGTCGACGCCGTCATCATGGCGATTGTCGATACCTGGGAAATCAACGGCGAGGTGATGTACGACAAGTACACCGCCGATGCCGGAATGAAATAAGAAGGCGGTAAACCATGCAATTCGGTGAAGAGCAGATAACCGCCGCCGTGGAGCGGGTGGCCAAGCGGCTTGCCGCGACCGGCGCGCTGAACGCCCCCGCGCGCGCGGCGGCCCCTTCGCAATCGGCCTCTATGGGGGTATTCGCCACCATAGCGGATGCGGTCTCGGCGGCCACCGCGGCCTTCCGCTCGCTTGACGCCACACCTCTGGAAGCGCGCGTCCGCATTATCGAGGCTATGCGCCGCGCGGCGCTTGCCAACGTGGAGCAATTGGCCCGCATGGCGGTGGATGAAACCGGATTGGGACGCTACGAACACAAGCTGGTAAAAAACCGCCTCGCCATCGCCAAAACCCCCGGCATCGAGATACTCAAGACCGAAGCCTGGACGGGCGACGACGGCCTCACGTTGCTGGAGCGCGCCGCGTACGGCGTCATCGGCTCCATCACCCCCTGCACCAATCCCACGGAAACGATCATCAGTAACGCGATAGGCATGATAGCCGCCGGCAACGCGGTGGTCGTCAACGCCCATCCCACGGCGAAGAAAGTAACGCTCTTCACCATCGACCTGCTGAACCGGGCGATAGTTGAAGCGGGCGGCCCTCCGAACCTCATCGCAACCGTCGCGGTGCCCACCATTGCCAGCGCCAACGAGCTGATGAAACACCCCGGTATCGCGCTTCTGGTGGTCACCGGCGGCCCGGCGGTGGTGGGCGCGGCGATGGCAAGCGGCAAAAAGGTGATAGCCGCCGGACCGGGCAACCCCCCGGTGGTGGTGGATGAAACCGCCGACCTTGCCAGCGCGGCCCGCTGCATCGTTGAAGGGGCTTCGTTCGATAACAACATCGTCTGCATCGTGGAAAAAGAGATCATCGCGGTGGAGGCCATCGCCGATAAACTTCTGGCCGAGCTTAAAAAGGCGGGGGCGTATCTCCTCAATACGCAGCAGTTGCGCCGGCTTGAAAAGAAGATCATCAACCGCGCCCCTGTACGCAGCGGCGACCATGGCGAAGTCAATAAAGATTGGGTCGGCAAAGACGCCCGCCTGATCCTGCAAGCCATCGACGTGGACGTTAAAGACGACATCCGCCTCATCGTGGCGGAGGCGGAAAAAGGCGATCCGATCGTGCAGATGGAATTGCTGATGCCGGTGGTCGGCTTAGTCCGCGCCCCCAACGTCAGCGCCGCCATCGACATCGCGGTGGAGGTGGAGCACGGCTTCCGCCACACCGCCGTGATGCACTCGAAGAACATCGACAACCTCAGCCGGATGGCGCGGGCGGTCAACACCTCCATCTTCGTGAAAAACGCGCCGTCGTTCGCGGGCCTCGGCGCGGGGGGCGAGGGGTACACCTCGTTCACCATCGCCAGCCCGACCGGCGAGGGCCTCACCACCGCGCGCCACTTTTCGCGCGAGCGCCGCTGCACGCTTAAGGATTCATTCAGGATCATATGAACCTCATTGAACTGGTGCGGGAAGCGGGGGTTGTCGGCGCGGGCGGCGCGGGCTTCCCCACACACGTCAAGCTGGCCGCAAGGGTCGATACCGTGCTGGCCAACGGCGCGGAGTGCGAACCGCTGCTCTACTCCGACCAGTTCGTGATGGAATCGCATGCCGGGGAAATTGTCGACGGGCTGCGCCATGTGATGCGCCAAACCGGCGCAACGCGCGGCCTTATCTGCGTAAAGGAAAAGTATCACGATGCCGTGGCCCGCTTTGAAAAGCTGATCGCGGCGGAGAAAGGGATGGAGCTGTTCCTTCTGGGCAACTTCTATCCTTCCGGCGACGAGCAGGTGCTGGTGTATGAAACCACCGGGCGTATCGTGCCGGAAGCGGGTATCCCGCTGAACGTCGGCGTGGTGGTGCAGAATGTCGCCACGCTGGCCAACATCGCGCGGGCGGCGAAAGGGGAGGCGGTCACCGATAAGATCATCACCGTTGGCGGCGAGATAAAAAACCCCGGCGTCCACCGCGTTCCGCTCGGCGCATCGTTGGCCGGGATCATCGCGGGGTGCGGCGGTCCGCTGGTTGATGATTTCGCCCTGCTGCTGAACGGCCCGATGATGGGCCGCCTGGCCGATCCCGAAAAAGAGGTGGTGACCAAAACCACCGCCGGTTTTTTTATCCTCCCCAAAGCAAATCCCCATGTGGCGCGCTTAAGCCGCCCGCTGGCCGCCGACATCCGCCTTTCGCGCGGGGCGTGCGAGCAGTGCCGCTACTGCACCGATCTCTGCCCGCGCTCGCTCAACGGACACGCGCTGGAGCCGCACGCCATCATGCGGGTGATAAACGAGCAGCGCGAGCCGGAGGCGTCGACGGTGCTGAACGCGTTCCTCTGCTGCGAGTGCGGCGTCTGCGATCTGTTCGCCTGCCCCATCGCGCTTTCGCCGCGCCGGTTTTTCCGCGATTTCAAAAGGAGCCTTTCCGGGCGCGGCATCCGTTTCACGCCGGAAAATAAAGAACTCAAAGCCGATATCTACCGCGAGGTGCGCCGCGTGCCGAAAGACAAGCTGACGCGGCGGCTGGCGTTGTCGAAATACGAGATCAAGCCCGCCTATCACGGAACGCGGTGGGATATGCCCGCCGTAAACCTCCCGCTCTCGATGCACCTCGGCGCGCCCGCGCTGCCGTTGGTGGAGGCGGGGGACAAAGTGAAGCGGGGTCAAAAGATAGCATCCATCCCCGAAGGCAAATTGGGCGCGGCGGTGCATGCCTCCATTGATGGCACGGTGACGAAAGTGAACGGATACATAAGGATTGAAAAATGATCAATGAACCGGCGTTGGCGCTTTTGGAACTCCGCTCCATCGCGCGCGGGATAAAAACCTGCGACGAGGTGATGAAAAAAGCCGACGTGCAGCTGCTCGATGCGCGGACGCTCTGCCCCGGCAAGTACATGGTGCTTTTCGCCGGGGCGGTCTCGCCGGTCGAAGAGAGCTTCCGCAAGGGGATCGCCATCGGCGACGACATGATGGTGGACGAGCTGTTCCTTCCGAACGCGCACCCGCAGCTCATCCCCGCGATGGAGGCCTGCGCCGTGGCCCCGGAGGTCGATGCGCTTGCCATATTTGAAACCTTCACCGTCGCCTCCTGCATCCTGGCCGCCGACGCCGCGGCGAAGGGGGCCAACATATTTTTAATCGAGATGCGCCTCGCCAATGGCTTGGGGGGAAAATCGTTTTTCACCATGACCGGCGAGATAGCGGAGATAGAGGCCGCGGCGGATTTCGCCAAAAAGGCGATAGCCCATCTGGCGGCGATGGTGGCGGTGGAGATCATTCCCCGCCCGCACAAAGACCTTATTTTAAAGGTGTCGTGATATGCATTTGGGAAAGGTTATCGGAACTGTCGTGGCGTCGCAAAAAACGGAAACCCTCAAAGCGGTAAAACTGTTGCTGGTTCAGCCGGTCAACGACCGGCTTGAGCCAAAAGGGGAGCCGCAGGTGATGGTGGATTCAAACATGCAGGCCGGGCCGGGAAGCATCGTTTCGTGGGTATCGGGGCGCGAAGCAATGCACACCTGCCCGCACAACGACGGGCCGGTCGACGCCGGCATCGTCGGCATCGTGGACGAACCGCTCAACCGGGAGACACGCGAATGAAATTCTGTAAAGTGGTCGGCAACATCACCACATCGCACCAGGAGCCTATTTACCGGGGCGCGAAGATAATGATCGTGCAGCCGCTGGACGCCGGGCTGAAACCGCAGGGGGAAACCTTTCTCTCATGCGATTTCGTGCAGGCCGGTCCCGGCGATATCGTGCTGGTGGAGACCGAGGGAAACGCGGCGCGCCAGCTTTTTATGAACCCGAACGGCGCGGTACATTCCGTGATCGTCGGCATTGTGGATGAGGTACACCGTGAAAACTGAATATCAGCACCGGTTGGATATGATAGAGGTCGGCCGCAGGGTTCACGCCCGCGGATGGATATCCAGCACCGACGGCAACTTCTCGGTGAAGCTGGACGCGAACCGGATATTGACCACGCCGACCGGCGTGCACAAAGGCTATCTCAATGTGGACGATTTCATCATCGTCGACATGGAAGGGAAGAAGCTCTCCGGCTCGCGCAATCCGTCCACCGAGCTTGCAATGCACCTCACCTGCTACCGGCAGCGCCCGGACATCGGCGCGGTGGTGCACGCGCATCCCACCATCTGCGTGGCATTCAGCGTCTCCGGCATCGCGCTGGCCCAGTGCCTGCTGCCGGAAGTGGTCTTCACGCTGGGCGGCATACCAACGGCGAACTACGCGCCCCCCTCCACCGACGAGGTGCCCCGCTCCATTGAAGGGCCTATCAAGGATTATGACGCCGTCATCCTGGAGCGCCACGGCAGCGTCACCGTGGGCAAAGACATCTTCGGCGCGTACAACACGCTGGAACGGATGGAACATGTGGCCGAGATAACCTTCCATGCAAGAATGCTGGGAAACGCCAAGCCGCTTTCAACCGCGCAGGTGAACGAGCTGGTGAAGATCGGCAAAAACCTCGGCCTGCCGGAACGGAAGATAACCTGCAACGATTGCAACGCCTGCGGCAAGCACAGCGGCGGCGCCTGCTCGTTAATGCCCGGTGGCGCTTCGCCCGCGGCCGAAAGTGTCTCTTCGAGGCAGCCAGCCGCGCAGATGGAAGGAAAAAACGTTTCCCCCCCCAGCGTGGAAAAAGTGGCGGCCAGCATCCTGCCCAATGTCTCCCCGGAGCTGTTGGCGGTGATCATCCGCGAGGTAAAAACCGAGCTAACAGCGATGGCTTCCCAAGGAAGATAAAACGTCAACGGGGAGTTTTGGCTCATCCGGGCTGACCCTATTTTATTGTTTTTTCATTACTTGAGGTAGGGCAAAGCCTTACTCGCTCCCTCTTATCGGAAATGGGACTTATCCACAACCATTCAATTGTGGATAATATATTTTATCTGTTTGTTTTTATTCTTGTTATCAGCATTAAATAAAACGGTTGAAATAGATGGAAACATTGATAGAATTTCCTGCATCCATGAAAATATCAACCAAAGGACATTATGCCGTTCAGGCGCTTGTCGACCTTGCCGTCCAGCCAACCGGATCGCCGGTTTCGCTAGCCAGCATTTCGGCCCGCCAGGACATTTCCCTCAACTACCTTGAACAGCTTTTCCTTAAACTGCGCAAGGCGGAACTGGTGAAAAGCGTTCGCGGCCCCGGCGGCGGCTATCTGCTGGGCAAAGAGCCGTCGCAGATCAGCATCGGCGAAATTTTCGAAGCGGTCGACGAGAACATCATTCTTTCCGACTGTGTCGATGATTCAGCCCAGTCATCCTGCAGCAAGACGCAAAACTGTCTCACGCAGCTTCTCTGGAGCCGAATCACCTCTTCCCTTAAAAAAACGCTTTATTCCATTTCCCTGGCGGAAGTTTCCAGCGAGACCCTTAACGCCACCGGTGTTTCCAATGACAAACCCAGCTTTATTTACCAGCTCTAACGCGATGCATCAATTCTGGGATACCTGCAAGAAAGAGCTTGAGCGGCAGATCGATCCGCACAACTTCATCTCCCATATCGAGCCGATCACCATCTCCGGCATCACCGACAGCGAGGTGACGCTGGTAGTCCCCTCCGCCTTTTCGCAGGGATGGATAGAGCGGAACCATTTGCGGGATATCGCCGAGGCGATCAGCCGCGGCGCGGGCGGTGAGCGGAAAATCAGCTTCGTTGTCGCCGCCCCCCGCGCGAAAGAGGCGCGCACGCCGCTGCCGGTCAAGACAAAACAGCGCAAAACGGCCGCCCCCATCCGCCTCAATCCCCTGTATACCTTCACCTCATTCGTCCGGGGCAAGAGCAACGAATTCGCCTATGCGTCAGCGCTGCAGGCCGCGGTAAACCCCGGCGCCAAGTACAACCCGCTGTATCTGTATGGCGGCGTCGGTTTGGGCAAAACCCATCTGCTGCAATCGATCAGCCAGCTCATCCTCGACAAACACCCCGGCTGGAGCGTACTGTACCTCTCCTCGGATCAGTTTGTGACCCAGATGATCTCCCGCATGCAGAAGGGGCAGATGGAGGAATTCCGGAACACCTTCCGCAATCTGGATGTGCTCTTGATCGACGACATACAGTTCATCGCCGGCAAGCCCGCCACCCAAGAGGAATTTTTCCACACCTTCAACGAACTGTTTCACGCCGGGAAGCAGATCGTTATCACCAGCGACCAGTTTCCCAAAGACATCAAAAAGCTGGAAGACCGCCTCAGAAGCCGCTTCGCGTCCGGGCTGATCGCCGATATCCAACCCCCCGACCTGGAGACCAAGATCGCCATCATCCGCACCAAAGCGGAAACCAACGGCTACAAGCTGCCGGAGGACGTAATTCACTTTTTGGCGGAGACAGTTAAATCGAACATCCGGGAACTGGAAGGATGCATGGCGCGGGTGGTCGCTTTTTCATCGCTCAAAGGGGTGCCGATTGACTTGGTGCTTGCCCGCGAGGTGCTCCACGATGTTTACTCGAATGCCCAAAAACATATCGGCATCCCGCAAATACAAAAAACGATCACCGAATACTTCGGCCTGAAGCCAAACGACCTGAAATCAAAGAACCGCAGCCGAAATCTTGCGGTTCCACGGCAGATTGCCATGTACCTCTGCCGCGAAATTACCGACGAATCTTTACCGCAAATTGGCAAGGTTTTCGGAGGGCGGGACCACAGTACAGTTATCCACGCCCACCAGAAAATAAAGAAAGAAATAGAGACTAACACCAAAATATACAGCGATATAACCGCTGTTAAAAAAATGCTGGAATTGTGAATAACCCTTTAATTGAGTTGGGGATAAACTGTGCAAAAGATTTTTAAACCGTTACCTGTTGGTACCCGGGTACATTTCTCTACAGGTTATCAAAAGGCTTTGTTGTTGAATAAGCTGACCGAAAGCGGCTTATCCACGGAATCCACAGGTTCTACTACTGCTACAAGTTCTATTTAAATATTATGGAAACAGTAAATACTAAATACGGCGCCGAACAGATAAAAATTCTGGAAGGTCTGGAGGCGGTGCGTAAACGTCCCGCCATGTATATCGGCGATGTGAGCGAACGGGGACTGCACCACCTCGTATACGAAGTTGTCGATAACGCCATTGACGAAGCGATGGCCGGTCATTGCAAAAACATCAACGTCGTTATCCATTCCGACGAATCGGTTTCCGTCGAGGATGACGGCCGCGGCATTCCCGTTGAGATACATCCCGACCGCGGGGTATCGACCGCCGAGGTGGTGTTGACCGTATTGCATGCCGGCGGCAAATTCGAAGGCGACGGCTACAAAATATCCGGCGGGCTGCACGGCGTGGGCGTATCCGTGGTGAATGCGCTTGCGGATTTTTTGGAGTTGGAAATACGCCGCGACGGGGCCGTATGGACCCAGCGGTACGAAAAAGGGGATCCAAAAGCCCCGCTTAAAAAATTCGGCGAAGCGACCGGCCACGGCACGAAAGTCCGCTTCAAGCCGGATGCATCCATTTTTGAGAAAACGATTTTCAATTTTGATTATCTTTCGCTCAGGCTGCGCGAACTGGCGTTCCTCAACAGCGGCATCCGCATAAAAATAGTGGATGAGCGGACCGACAAGGAACACGAGTTCTTTTACGAAGGGGGAATCGTCTCCTTCGTGAAATACATCAACCGGACGAAAACAACACTGTTTCCCGACCCGATTTACGTGAAGCGGGAGAAGGGGACCACCACCATCGAATTTTCCATGATCTATAACGACGGCTACAAAGAAGACGTTTTTTCCTATGTGAACAACATCAACACCCCCGAAGGGGGAACGCACCTGACCGGTTTCCGCGCGGCGCTCACCCGCTCGATCAACCAATACGCCACCGCCAGCAAGCTGCTGAAAAAGGATCAATCGATCACCGGCGACGACGTGCGCGAAGGCCTCTGCGCCGTCATCAGCGTGAAGATGATGAATCCGCAATTCGAGGGGCAGACCAAATCGAAGCTGGGCAACAGCGAGATCAAGGGGATCACCGAATCGGTGGTGAAAGAGACCCTCGACACGTTTTTCGAGGAGAATCCCCAGACCGCCAAGATGATCATCCAAAAATCGATGATAGCGTCGGACGCGCGGGAAGCGGCCAAACGGGCGCGCGACCTTACCCGCCGCAAAGGGGTGCTGGAGTTTTCCTCCCTCCCCGGCAAACTGGCCGACTGCCAGGAAAAAGATCCCAAACTCTGCGAGCTGTACATCGTGGAAGGGGACTCGGCGGGCGGCTCGGCCAAGCAGGGGCGCGAACGCCGCTACCAGGCCATATTGCCGTTGAAAGGCAAAATCCTCAACGTGGAGAAAGCGCGTTTCGACAAGATGCTGGCATCGCAGGAAATCCGCACCCTCATTACGGCCATCGGGGGCGGCGCGGGGGCCGAGGATTTCGACATCAATAAGATCCGCTATCACAAGATCATCCTGATGACCGACGCCGACGTGGACGGCAGCCATATCCGCACGCTGCTGCTGACGTTCTTCTACCGCCACATGGAAGAGGTGATCAAGCGAGGGTACCTTTACATCGCGCAGCCCCCGCTGTTCAAGATCGCCAAGGGGAAGCACGAGCGGTACATCAAGGACGAAAAGGAGCTTAATACCCACCTGCTGAAGGAAGCCACCGCTTCCCTTTCGGTCACGCTGGCGGATGGCACAAAGCTGGCGGGGGAGGGGCTGTTAAGCAAGGTGAACCTGATGTCCGATTATCTGGGCCAGGTGGACCGGCTGGTCGGCAAGGGCCATCCCGAAGAGCTGCTGCGGGCGTTGCACCGCGCCGGGGTGAACAACAAGGAGTTCTTCACCAAACACGAAAATCTGGAAAAGGTCATGGCGGGATGCGAAGGCTCCAGCGCGATGAACCGCATCGTGCCGCACGTCGAGCACGGCGGCTTCGCCTTCGATTGGTTCAACCCGAAGACCGGCGTACACAGCCTCATCAACTGGGATGTCATCACCACCGCCGAATACCAGAAGGGGCTGGAACTGAAAAACAAGATTAAGGATGCGCTCACCCCCCCGTTTACCATCGAGGAAAAAGGGAAGGAGCCGCAGGAATGCACCGATATCCGCGCGCTGGTCGACCGTATCCTGGCCGCGGCGCGCGACGGGATGTACGTCCAGCGTTATAAAGGGTTGGGCGAAATGAATCCCGAACAGTTGTGGGAGACCACCATGGATCCCGCCAAGCGCACCCTGCTGCAGGTGCAGGTGGAAGACGCCGTGGAAGCGAACGATATCTTCAGCCTGCTGATGGGGGAACTGGTGGAGCCGCGCCGCGACTTCATCTACCGCCACGCGCTGGAGGTCCGCAACCTCGACGTATAATGAACTACCAGGAACTTTCCGACGACGAACTGTTAGAGTTTCTCGCCACCGAGGAAGATCGTTTGCCGCGCATTGCCGTGGACGAATTCATCAAACGCGGTGAACGGTTGGTTGGTCCCTTATCGGTTATCGTTTCGGAATCCGATATATGGGAAGCGGCTGACCCGTCTTGGTGGGCTACCGTTCATTCCGTATTTATTCTTGGGGCCATTGGCGGATCAAATGCCATTTTGCCGCTTTTAAAATCGATACGGTTTGCCGCCGCGAATCATTGCGATTGGGTAACCGAAAGACTGCCCGCAATTTTCGGAAATATCGGCGTTGGCGCGATTCCCGGTTTAACGCTGATAGCGAACGACAAAACATCCGATTGGTATGTAAGAACCGTTGCGCTAGAAGGCCTTGCCTCGATAACAGTTAAAAACCCGGAAATATCCGTCAACGTTTTTACCCATATTTATTCGTTATTCATGGATGCTGAAGATGATAAGGATGTCAGGAGCCAAGCCGGGAATATCCTGCTCGATTTCAAAAGGACCGAACATAAGGAGGCGCTGCTATCATTTGCCCGGGAAGAGGAGGAATTGAAAAAAACCGACTTCTTCCATTATTACTCATTTGGGCCAAGCGACGTGGAAAGGGCGTTTAGGGAAGAACGATATACCGACCTATATATAAGGGACTGGCTGTCTTTTTATGATGACAAAGAAATCGAGGCGCGGCAAAAGCGGTGGAAAAAGGAAGACGAAAGGGAAAAAAACCGGGAAAAAAAAGAATTGAATGGCTCGGACTTTTACCATGGCCCAAGCCCCTATACAAGGGAAACTTCCAAGATTGGCAGAAACGACCCCTGTCCTTGCGGGAGCGGAAAAAAGTTCAAGAAATGCTGTGGAATTTGATTGGCAGGCAACGATTTGGGGGCACGACGGGAAATGAACCGCGGCCTCTACCTTACCAATTTCACGTTAAGGCTCAATGATTGGTTGTTCCTACACCCGCTGGGCGCTGATACGGTTTCAAACACCCCGCAAGGGGCGTGTTAGGCAGTCAGCAGGCAGGCGTGGACGCTCATCCCCTCGCCGCGACTTCATCTACCGCCACGCGCTGGAGGTCCGCAACCTCGACGTGTAACGGCCCATTGTTGCCTCCGGTTAAAATAGTCAGGTCAAATCCACAATGGCAAGGCCAATATCATCGTTCATTTGAATCGCTTTCAGCATCTCGTCCGGCGCGCTTTCGGGAACATCGGCTATCCAGCATTTGACCGCGCGAACTATTACCGCATGGGATTGTTCAGGCGAAAGATCGCGGCTCCGCGTTATCAGGCCTTTTAGGCGTTCCCGTCCAAACGGTTTGCCCAAGGGGTTCAACGCTTCGGTGATGCCGTCCGTAAATGCGGCGATACGCGTTCCATTTTTAACCTTCCTATAATGGGGTTGCAGGTTTTCCAAACCGTCGTCGAAAAGGCCCAAGGGAAAGGAAGCCTCGGGCCCCATTGTTTTGTTCCACTCCCAATCCCCGACCTCGCTTTCACCGGGACCAAGGGCAAGTATCCCATGTTGCCCTATGTTGAATTCCTGAATATATTTAAACCCGTCCCCCGCGTTTTTTTCTTCCTCGCGCATAAGACGAAATATATTGCCTACGAGAAACCGCCCCGTGCCGATTTTTTCGAGGGTACGGTTGACCGCTTTCAGGGCGGCCTCCATACTTGCTCCATTATCTATAAGGGTAAGCAAACCCCCGATGGCGACTTCCTGGAATTTCGCCGCCCCTCTTCCATGTCCGGAGGCGTCGAATATGGCCAGCCAATCTTCACCCTTACCGTCTCCCGGAGGATTCCTTGCTATAAATCCGGCGCGGTCCCCCCCTGCTTCCGAGCAAGGCTCGATCTTTATACATGCCTTCATCCGGCTGGTAAGAGGTTCCTTCTTAAGGAGGGTTTTTCCAATTTCCTCCGCCTCTTTGTGCTCGTTTTCCAGCTCGCCTTTTACCCTCCGGATTTCCGTCTCGATCGTTTTTCGCGTGGTAATATCCCGGATTATCGCCACGGCATGCCACCGGCCATTCAACTGGATCGGTGAGGAGTAGTAGGATATTTCCATGGGAAATTCCTCGCCATTCTTCCTCAATGCCGAAAGCTCAATCGTCCGGCCAAAGCTTTTTGCCTGGGTGGTCTTTTTAAATTTGGCTACACCCGCGTTATGGCGGCCGACATATTGGGGGGGAATGATAAATTCGGAAACCGGCTTGCCCAACACTTCACCCGCGGAGAAGCCAAACATCTTTTCCGCCGTCTGGTTCCAAAAATTTGTTATGCCGTCATCATCAATCATGATTATTGACTCGTTCGTCGATGATATAATCGCGGCAAACCTGGCTTGAAGATCTTTATATTCCTTCATGTGGAACGCCGTTCTTTTGGCGGCTTTTTCCAGGCGGGTTATCTTTTTTTCAAGAAGGGCGATCCGTTCAAGAAGCAAACCTTTAGACGGGCGGGATGCGTTACTTACCGGCTTTGATTTCCTGTTCTTCATATCTGTTCAGTATCCTTCATCCATGCAGTGTACGACCCTGGCGGCATCACTGTATTTCATTCACTGATCCGCACCGGCTGACTTAAATCATAATGGCGAAAGCGTGGGCGCGCTCATTCAAGAAATCCGGAAAATTAAATTATAGCGATTGCACCCACCACCTTTTTCACGCGGTCAGCAGGCAGGCGTGGACGCTCATTCCCGCGCCGTAGACCAGGCAGAGGCACCGCTCACCCGGTGCGGCTTTGGGCAGCACATTTTCCAGGATGAACCAGACTGTTGCGGAAGAGAGGTTTCCTACATCCGCCAGCACCATGCGGCTGGCCGTCATCGCTTTTTCATCCAGCTTCAGTTTATCGCGTACCGAG
>JAHFEJ010000087.1 GCA_023248535.1 Nitrospinales bacterium
GCCTCACGCCCGAGATGACCCGCTTTCTGCGCAACGTCTCCAAACAGATGTTCACCTGGCTGGAACTGGGCCTGCACAGCGTGCATGACGAAACGTTGCAGCGTATCGGCATGCGCCTGCGCTGGGCCGAAGTGCGCGACAATGTGATGTCGCTCATGGGCACCAAGATGCATATCGCCCCGCATGTGGTGTTCGGCCTTCCCGGCGAAACCCCCGCGATGATGCGCGAAACGATGCGCGTGATATCCCGCATGGGGTTTGAAGGGATGAACATCCACCATTTCTACGTGCTGCGCGGCTGCCGCTTCGAGCAGGAGTTCAGGGATGGAAAACTGCCGATGATCAGCCGCGAGGAGTATGTAAGCCTCGCGTGCGATTTTATCGAGATGCTCCAGCCCAATACCGTGCTGCACCGCATCGTGGGGGAAGTGGCGGACGACCGCCTGCTGGGACCGGATTGGACGCTGATGAAAAAAGAAAATCTGGATATTATCGCCGCCGAGCTGGCCAATCGCGGCAGCATGCAGGGACGATATTGGGATGTGGTGGAGGTAACGCCGGTGTTTACCCACCCCCGCGTGATCCCCGCCCCTGCCGCGGCAAGCGCCGGCCCCAACGCAGGAGTCCAAACCGCCTCTTCCGCCGATGCCGCCACCGCCGTGCTTGACGCCGAAGGCGAAAGCGGGGCCGCGCTATCCGGCGAGGATGCCGAAATCAGTGACGCGCCATCCCCTGACGCCGCGCCCGATCCCGGCGCCAACAACTGACGGGCCGCTCCCAATATTTGAAATATTCGCCGGGTAGGCGCGGCAATCCTGCCGTGCTTCCCGGTGGGTACCCAATTCATTGGGTACATCGGCCCGACGGGCCGAACCTCCCCTTTTTAATTTGTCATCCCGGCCTTGAGCCGGGATCCAGAAATATTTTCAACGCTTCCCCTATCGGCCCGGCGGGCCGAACCCTTTTACCGTTCACGCGCCAAATCGGCGGCAGGAGTGCCGCCGCTACCAAAGAAAAACCCTTACCCTTAACCCCGAATTACATTAAGCTTGAAACCGGATGGATATGACACATTTCGCCAAAACGCTCATCGGCGTGGGACTGTTGATCGCCGCCGCCGGAGCGCTGCTTCTGCTATCGGGCGGAAAACTGCCGTGGCTCGGCCGGCTGCCGGGGGACATCGTCATCAAGCGGGAGAATTTCACCGCCTACTTCCCGCTGGCCACCTCGATCATCATTTCGCTCGCCCTCACCCTTCTCTTCTGGCTCTTCGGCAGGAAATAAAAAGCCTTGGTTAGCGCGGCAGCATCCTCCCGGCCTGCAACAGCTCCATCATCCCCTCTTCGGGTAGCGGTTTGCTGAACAGATACCCCTGCATCTGGTCGCACCCTATGCCCCGGAGAAACGCCAACTGTTCCGGGTTTTCCACCCCTTCGGCGATGGCCTTGATGTTGATGCCGTGGGCCATCGATACGATGGCTTTGGCGATGGCGCGCGCATTCGGCTCCGTCCCCAAATTATCCACGAACGACTTGTCTATCTTCAACACGCTGATGGGAAACTTCGTCAGGTACGAAAGCGACGAGTACCCGGTGCCGAAATCGTCGATGGAAATGGAAAAACCGTGCCTGCTGAGCGAATTAAGGATGTTGATCGCCGACTCGACATTGCGGACGATGATGCTTTCAGTGACCTCCAGTTCCACCTCCCGAGGATCCAGCCCGCAATCGCCGACGATGGCGATGAGGTTCTTCAGGATGTTCAGGCTGTCGAGGTTTTTGGTCGACAGGTTGACGGAGACCTTAAAGGAATCGGCCCTGCCGTTGAACATTCTTTTTATCTCCTTGGTGAACCGGCACGCCTTTTCCATGATAAGGGTATCCATCTCGACGATCATCCCCGTCTGTTCCGCGATGGGGATGAACTCCGCCGGGCCGCCGAATTTACCGATGGATTCCGGCCAGCGGGCCAGCGCCTCCATCCCGGTCATTCTGCCGGTGCGCAGGTCGATCTTCGGCTGGTAGTGGGCGATCATTTCCCTGTTCCGTATCGCCTTACGGAGCCGTATCTCCATCTCCATCCGGCTGGTCGCTTTCCGGTTCAGCGATTCGGTGAAGTAGTGGAAGTTGTTCCTTCCCGTTTCCTTCACGTGGTACATCGCCAGGTCGGCGTTCTTCAGCAGGCCCGCGGCTGTTTCGCCGTTTTCGGGATAGATCGCTATGCCGATGCTGACGGTGATATACAGCTCGTTGCCGTTCAATGAATACGGCTCCGCCATCCGCTTCTGGATGCGCGACGCCACGATGCCGATCTCCTCTTCCTTTTCCACCGCCTCGAGGATGATGGTGAATTCGTCGCCGCCGATGCGCGAGACCGTATCAACGTCACGCGCGCAGTGGACCAGCCGCCGGGAAAATTCCTTCAACAGCATGTCCCCCACGTCGTGCCCCAAGCTGTCGTTGATATTCTTGAAATTGTCCAGGTCGATGAACATCACGGCGAACTTGGCCCGCTTGCGGCCGGCGCGGTTGACCACCTGCTCCAGACGGTCCATGAAAAGGTGCCTGTTGGGAAGCTTGGTCAGCGGGTCGTGATACGCCCGGTGCATCAATTCCTCTTCGTTATGTTTAACCTCGGTCAGGTCGTGAACCATCGAGGCGTAATACACCTCTCCCTCGTCCCCGGGATCCCTCAATTCGGTTATGGCCATCCGCTGGGGATAGATGCTGCCGTCTTTCCGCCGGTTCCACACTTCGCCTTGCCACGCGCCGTGGAAGTGCAGGTTGTCCCACATATCCCGGTAAAACTCACGGTCGTGTTTTCCCGATTGCAGCATCCGGGGGGTCTTGCCGAGCGCTTCATCAAATGAATAACCCGATATTTGAAGAAACGCGTTGTTGGCATAGACGATGGTGCCGTTCTTTTTGGTTATCAGTATCCCTTCAGCCGCGTTTTCGACCAGTTTCAGGGCCAGATCAGGAAGGTTTTTTATGTCCGGTGCCGCTTCCGTCTCAAACGTGCAATTCACTTCCAACGGCATTTCCCTCCCAACACTGTTTAGCCCGTAAAATCACCACATGCAGGATATTTGACTCTTTTTATTGCAATGACCGTGCCTGAAAAATACACCAGCACAATAACGCACATAATTACAATGCATTAACATTTTGGCTGTTGATAACTATTTGACGCAACCCCTGTAATCGTGGGCAAAACCAAGGAAACACCTACCAAATAGGGAGCGGCTCTACAGAAATGCGAAGCCGTTATTAACGACGCATAATCAATTGAACGTTTTTACCAGCGTTACGCGGCTTCCGCCCCGGTCATAAGACACTTCGTCGCAATGGCGGCTGGCCATAAGTATTCCCCGCCCATTGGGCATGGAAATTCGGCTGGCAATATCGTCTGAATTCATATTGAGGTATTTGTCGAAATCGAATCCGGGCCCGTTATCGTTAATGGTGACCGTCACCTTCCGGCCAAGTACGGCAAGGCGTATCTCAATTTCCCCCTTTTCACCAAGCTGTTCCCGCCGCGCCAACTCGGATTCGTACTCGCCATTGCCGATGAGATCGGATTTCTCCTGCTCGGTGATTCCCAGACAGCCGTGTTCGTAGGCATTGATCAGAAATTCATGTACGAAGTTCAGGAAATGTTTGCCGGAACGGCTTTCTATTAACGCGTTAATCCTTGAATGAAGCCATGCCTCGGCGTGGGAGATGTTTTTCATGCGCGGCTCAACGGTGATTTTATCCAGGTTGCCCGCAAAGGTTTCCTGTTGCGGGGTTTCACCCAATAACCGGCAACGGGCCAACGCATGTTTTACAACGTTCACAAGGTGCTTTTCACTGGATGGCTTAACCACATAATCCTGGACGCCGAAATCAAGGATATCCAACGCAATCCGATGATCGTTGACACCGGTGCACATGACAAAAGGAAGGTTGAACCGGTGGAAATTCTGTTGTGCCAGCTGAAGACCGTCCATGCGGGGCATTTGCATATCGGATAAAATGACATCGATAGTATCGAGGTGGCGGTCGTATATATCCAGCGCCTCCTTGCCGTCACACGCGCTCAACACCTTGAAGCCGCTCTTTTTAAGAAAGTGTCCGGCCGTATAGCTCCACACCTCGTCGTCTTCGGCCAATAAAACGGTGGCTCCCACCCAGTAATCCCGCGCTAATAACATCGAAGCATCTACCTTTCCAACCTCCATTAGCGGTAAGCTATCAATAATCCTGACGCCCAACAATCCCCCGAAAGGGTTATTTATCGGCTTCTTTTTCAAGAACATTATTTCAACAAAAAGAGAACGGGGGATCCCGCCGGGCAGTTGCCTTAAAAACAGGATGATGCGTACCTTGCTTTTTACACAAATATGGGGCAATCTTTGCCTCTAACTGGAGCCATAATAATATATGAAGAATTTTGCATGGCCGCTTTTGGCGGCTTGTTTGATATGCGCCGCCCCCATCGCCGCGCTGGCGGAGGAAGAGGCGCCATTCCCTTTCGAAATGGCGCCCGAAGGCAACATCCTCGACGAGCCGGAAAAAGAAGCCGTCCCGCCAAAGCTGGAAAGCCTCCTCAGCCTCGAAATGCGGGTGGCGCTCATCCGCTCCGCTTCCACCGCCGAGATCACCGGCGGCGGCAACCTCCTCATCACCTCCGCCGAAAGCGGCGCGCGCCTCAACACCGGCGATGTCCGTTCCATCAAAGTCCGGCGCGATCCCCACGGCATCCGCATCAACAGCTTCGTCTTCCCCCTCACCTCCATCCGCGTGGAATCGCCCGACGGCGTCATCGCCATCAACGGCAAGCGGTACCGCGGCTACTTCGTGCTGTGGGATAACGGCAAGGGGACTTTCGACCTGGTCAACCACGTCATGCTGGAAGACTACCTGCGCAGCGTGGTGGCGGCCGAGATGCCGAAGGCCTGGCCGGTGGAGGCCCTGAAAGCGCAGGCCGTGGCCGCACGCACCTACGCCCTCTTCCGGCGGCAGGAGATGAACGAAAACTACTTCGACCTTGAAACCAACGTGATGGATCAGGTCTACGGCGGCGTGGCGAACGAAGACCCCCGCACCGACGAAGCCGTCAGCGGCACCGCCGGCATGATCCTGCTTTACAAAAACCAGATCGCCCGCACCTTCTTCCACGCCAATTGCGGCGACCGCACCGAGGACGGCGTGGAGGTATTCCACAAAGTGAACACCCCATATCTCAAATCGGTGCCGTGCGAATACGGCAAAAAATCCCCCTACTACACATGGCAGCTGAGCATCCGGATGAACGAGATCGAAGCCGCGCTGTCCCGCGCCGGGCTTCACCGCGGCAAGATCGATTCGCTTTCGGCGCAAAACCACACGCGGACCGGAAGGGTGAAAACGCTGGGCCTCCGCAACGGACGCAACCTAACCTCGGTGAACGCCATCGACTTCCGGCTGGCGGTCGGCCCCGCCCGCCTGAAAAGCACCCGGTTCACCATACACAAACAGGGAACCCTGATAATGTTCAAAGGGACCGGGTACGGTCACGGCGTCGGCCTCTGCCAGTGGGGCGCAATGGGAATGGCGGATGCGGGCCGCACCTTCCGCGAGATTTTGGGTAAGTACTACCCCGGCGCAACCGTCGCGTCAAACGTGCTTGCCTCCGTGCCGGAGTAAGCCATCAGCACGCGGCTGGCCGATTACGATTTTCCCCTGCCGCCGGAACTTATCGCCCGCTACCCGGCCGATACACGCGACCAGTCGCGCCTGATGCGGCTGGACCGCGCCACCGGCGCCATATCGCATCACACCTTCGCCGACCTTCCCGCGCTGCTTGACCGTGGCGACGCGCTGGTGCTAAACGAGACCCGCGTGATCCCCGCCCGGCTGTTCGGCAAAACGCCTGCCGATGCCGAAATCGAACTGTTGGTCGTCCGCTTCGCCGGGGACGAAGTCTTCGGCATGGTACGCGGCCTCAAAAAACTGAAACCCCGCATGCCTCTCGATTTCGGCAACGGACTAAACGCGGAGTTTCTCCGGCGCGATGGGGATATGGGCGTTTTTAGATTCCCGCTCCCCGAGGACATGTTAAAAAAATGGCTCCGCGATCACGGCAACATTCCGTTGCCGCCGTATATGGAACGGGAAGAGGAACCGCTCGACAGGGAACGCTATCAGACCGTATTTGCGGCGAAGGATGGCTCCTGCGCCGCCCCCACCGCCGGGCTTCATTTCACACCGGAGCTTCTGGATATCTTAAAGGAAAAAGGCGTATTGCAGGAACAGGTCTGCCTGCATGTAGGCCCCGGCACTTTCAAGCCGATCACCGAGGAAGACATCACCCGCCACGCCATCGACCCCGAATACGCCGAGGTGCCGAAGGAGCTGTTCACCAACCTGCTGGCGGCGAAAAACCGGGGCGGGCGCGTAGTGGCGGTCGGCACCACCGTCACCCGCTCGCTCGAAGCGGCGGCACGCCACGGCGGCTGCTATAGCGGCCCAACCGCCCTCTACATCTCCCCCGGCTTCCCGTTCCGCGTGGTGGATGCGCTCATCACAAACTTCCACCTGCCGAAATCGTCGCTGCTGGTGCTGGCCGCGGCCTTCGCCGGGCGCGAGCGGATTTTGGCCGCCTACGCCGCCGCGGTGGAAAAACGCTACCGTTTTTACTCCTACGGCGACGCCATGCTGATAGTGTGATATTATCCGTTCGTTATGTGGGAACATGTCATCGCTGGTGCATCGCAGATTGGAATATTATTAGGCGTAGTTACCTTTTTTTGGGATAGGCGGGAAGAGCGGCAAGCCCGGCAAAAGGATCTTTACAATGCAACCGATGAACGGTACTTGGCATTTTTAAAACTTTCCCTTGAAAATATCGACCTTGATATTTTTGACATTAGTGATTCAAAAATTGCTGAACATGCGGAGAAATGCAAAATACGCCAAGATACACTCAAGAGAGAGCTCATCCTCTTTTCCATCCTTATAAAAACTTGTGAGCGCGCTTATCTCATGTTTCATGAAAACCAAAAATCGAATTACTATGAGCAGCAATGGAAGGGCTGGAAGGAATATATTCAAGATTATTGTGGCAGGGGAAATTTTCAAAGAGCATGGCGCATTATCGGCGGGCAATTCGATGTGGAATTTAGCAAAAAGGTAAGCGAGTGGATATCGTCTCAAGAAAATGGTTGCGGGGGAGCGCCCGCTGACTCCCCTACATTGTCGCAGTAGTATTCAGATGCATCCCCGCTGGAATTTTTCCTTCACCGATATAGAACGGCCTATCACCTGGAACTTCAAAGGATGTGTAATCGGATAATATTTCTTCTCCAGATGCGATATCACGACTGGCTATAGTCTTGCCGGTGGTATCGTCTGTATTTGGCTTGTCCGCATGGTTGATGAATCTGGCGTTATCCACACAGATAATGTAAACATCGGGCCGTTCAATCGGAACGTACCCATATGTATTCAGAAATTCCTTTACCTGCTGAGGCGCTTCATGGACACGCGTTATTGGAAATGTCATATCTATGTGCGGAGAAAATTCCCATATGACGGTTCCCTTTTTGAGGGACTCCGCGGCAAAAAGACCGATACCATGAATCTTACTTTCACCCAGAAATGTTTTCACAAGCAGCATTTTCTTGCCTCACTCCCCCTTTATCGCCATTTTGAGCTATTCTGCGGAGAAGGAAGGATTTAGTCAAGTGGCAAAAAGGCGGATAAAAGGGCCGCTCAAAACGCCGTCAAATGGGTCATCAGACCGAGAAATATTTTCATTGATGATTGCCATGATTATAGGTATTGTTAAAGCGTGATCTCGAAACACGAGCACTTCGGCATTCCACCTCAGCGCATCTCCTTTTTTTCTAAACCTATTATTGGGGAGCATCCTTTATATGTCGCCAGAGGGTGATGGTTCTCGATTTTCCGTAACGCAGCCATTCTCGGAAAAAGCCAGCCTGGATGCCTGCCAACGCTGTACCGATGCCTCCTGCTGCAAAAGCGGCGGGATTGCCAAGACCATCGAGCCTCCGTTCCTCACCTCGTTCGATATAGCGCAAATTGGAAAATTCACCGGCCTGCCCGCGGATGTCTACTCTGAAACGGTGGTGAACCCGCATACGGGAAACACCGTCCGCTTTCTGAAAACGACCTCGCGCGAAGGATGCCACTTCCTGAATGAGGGACGGTGCAGCATACACGACCACCGGCCGATCGATTGCCGCCTTTTCCCGCTCGACTTGAGAATGGTTGAAGGTGAACTGACCTGGGTTATCTACAACTACAACCACTGTGAACTTACCGAACGCGACATGGCGATTCTCGCCAGGCAGATGGGAACGGCGCTTGCGGCGCTGGGAAACGAAGCCGAGGATTATGCCACCGTTCCGGTGCCGGGGATGAAAAACCTTCCGTTCAAGATTGTCGGACGGGCATTGGAAAAGCCGGTGATCGTTTAGCTTCCGCGGAGAGGGGGCATATTCGCCTTCGACCACCGTCGCATCACGCTCCGGTGTTCTCAGGCCGGCCCACATCCTAAACGCGCATCCGGCGCGTTTGCCCTCCTTCCCTGGTCGGGCACGGATGCGGGCTTCGAATCCCCCCCGTGCAAACGCAATATCGGCGATAAGCATAATCGAAGGGGTATTTAGAGTGAAAAATTATGGCGGAGAGGGGGCATATTCGCCTTCGACCACCGTCGCATCACGCTCCGGTGTTCTCAGGCCGGCCCACATCCTAAACGCGCATCCGGCGCGTTTGCCCTCCTTCCCTGGTCGGGCACGGATGCGGGCTTCGAATCCCCCCCGTGCAAACGCAATCTCGGCGGTGAGCATAATCGAAGGGGTATTTAGAGTGAAAAATTATGGCGGAGAGGGGGGGATTCGAACCCCCGGTACGGTTTCCCGTACACACGCTTTCCAGGCGTGCACCTTCAACCGCTCGGTCACCTCTCCGTTACAGAAGGCCGGCGGCGGAATCCGAGCGGAGCCGCAGGGCCTTTTTCAAACTCATTCATTTTTCCGGACAAATACCAACAGCGCATGGGGCCATTTCTCCCACGGACTGATGGCCGAGCTGGACGGCTTCGCCTCTCCCCCATCGGCCAAACAAGTACGGAACGCCGCCCCCTCAAGGGGTTCGCCGCCGCGGGTTGAATTGCCAATTCCGCGGTTCCGTACACGCTGACCGGTTTTTTTGGCGGAGAGGGGGAGATTTGAACTCCCGGTACAGTTTCCCGTACAACGGTTTTCGAGACCGTCGCCTTCAACCGCTCGGCCACCTCTCCACTATAAAAAAATGGTGCGCCCGAGAGGATTTGAACCTCTGACTTTCAGAACCGCAATCTGACGTTCTATCCGGGCTGAACTACGGGCGCATAATGACCGGCTGCATTTCCGGAAACGGTAATGATACATAAAACCGCCCTAAAGGGCAATGAAAACCCATCGCAAATGTTGCCTTATTTTTACGCGAAAATGCCCGCCCGGCAAGGCTAAAATGCGGCGCGTTTTTCGTACTCCTCCACCGAGGCGGCTGAAATCTTGCACGCGTAACGCAACCGTATGCCACCCAACTCCCCTTCATCGATGAGACGCCGGACGGTCGACTCCGAAACCCCCCAGCGCTTGGCCACCTGTGTAACCGAAAGATATTTCTGGTCCGCTATGTCGAATGATGCGTCCCCCCCGCCCTTTTCCGTGGCTTTGTCGGCGGAAGATAACCGCTTTTTCGCCCCCCTCTTCCAACTTGATTCCTTGACCGGCTTCCCCTCGATACCAGTTTCAATAACATTACCGCTCTTCATTTTTTTCTCCTCCTGACGCCATTCTATGTGCGCAAGAGCACACTTGTCAAGAAAAAAATGTGCTTTTCAGCTTACCAATGCACATACTTAACAAGCTGATGTTAAAAGGCCAATTCCCGACAAAGGCGGCAATCGACTTTGTATATTGGTGCATGTTTGCCATTTGGAACTCACGGGCTGTGGAACGAACCCCGCGGCTCTCCATGAGGCCCGATGCGATAAACCTCCTGGCCATGGCGTTCCAGCGTTCCGCCATCGGAATCGCCCGCTCCCCCTCTGCTCTCCTTCCCATCGCCCGGAACATCCGGGGAAGATGGCTTTTTGGGTGAATCAGGATTTGTGCGGTTTCTGGATTTCAACTTGGCCATTGCCTTGGCATCCATGGCGTCTATTAACAGCCGATACTTGGGGTGCCCTTTCCCAAACGCCTCTCCATTGTAATCGTTGTATTTTTCCGGATTTCTTCGGCCCACATTGGGCGGAACCCCCGTCTGTCCCCCATTATCTGAATGCTTGAGGTAGTATTTTATCCCATCTTTTTCAAAGTATGGCCCTCCCCGTTGCCTCATGGCAGAATGTAACCCAAGGAGGCTAATTTCTTTTAGTCGTTGCCTCATAACTCAGGTAACCGTAGAACATTAAAGATTTTCTTGAGTTTTTTCTCAAGGGTTTTCTT
>JAHFEJ010000014.1 GCA_023248535.1 Nitrospinales bacterium
ACACTTTTCTTTACAAATTTTACTAACCCTAAAGGGTTAGTTTTGAGGGCCGATGTACAGACCGAGGGAATGTTCCCGCCACTTACCCGAAGGGCTTAAGCTTCACTTGAAAAGAATTCCCAGCAAGGTTTTCTTGTCTATTTTCAAATAGCCCGCAACCTCGGAAAGGATCGCGCCCAACATGCCGGGTTTTAAGGGGCTATGCAAAGGGATGGTCATGTGATGTTCGATGCCCATGAACCTTGAGGTCATCCGCAGGTGGCTTCCGGCTTGCCTGACCGTTTCGTATCCGTAATGTTTTGCCAATAACGACACAAGTTCTTTACCGCTTAAATCGCGCGGTTGCTTCACGCGGGAATAACCTCTTCCTTCACCATCCGCAAACAGATTACCGACGGTTTATCCGAAGGGGCGAAATGTACTGATACGGCTTCTTTTATATTCCGCTTTAACTCATCAATAGTTTCAGCTTGGGTGAAAATGGCGTTGCCCACGGCTTTGGCGATGTAGCCGCCTCCCGGTTCTTCTTCCACCATGAAAATAATCTCTTTAGTCAAGGTTCCTCCTTACAATGCGGTAACGCTATAATTACAGGCCGATGCTTTTCAGCATCTCCATTTCTTTGCGCAGGATGGTATTAACCACCTTATCAAGCCCCACTTTCTTTTTTGAGGCCGCCTTGCTGAAAAATTTCTTCACCTCGCCATCCAAATAAATAGGCATTTGGTGTTGAGCGGCGGGAACAAAAAACTTTCCCTGTTCGGCCTTTGAAAAGTCATATTGCTTTTTCATTATGTACGCCTTTCCATATATTGTCCGGCTTCGCGCTTGGTGGCCTTCCTTGCTGAAATAATCCTCACGATTTCCCCCGCATTACCTTTTTTATAGGTGTGCACCGCCACTATTAGCCCGCGAGGGGTAATGCCAATACTTATCCAGCGGTCTTCCTTGGCGGAATGGGTTTCATCATAAATACTCAAAGCAAATTTATCAGCAAAAATAAGGGTCGCCTCAATAAAGGACACGCCATGCTTGTTCCGATTGGCTCGTTCTTTTGCCGCATCCCATTCAAACTTCACATCTTTTCCCTTTGAACACAAGTATAACACCCAACTCCCACGCCGGAAAGGAATCGGCTGGCCCAGCATCAAGTTTCAGAAGAAAGCGGGGCTGTCGGTAAGGTATAATCCCAAAATGGCAGAAGAAAAAATCAAGTTTGAAAAGGCCCTTGAACGGCTGGAGCAGATAGTGGAAGAGCTGGAGGGGGGCAACCTCGAGCTTGAAAAATCGCTCAAAGCGTTCGAGGAAGGGATCAAGATGGCCCGCGTATGCCACACGCATCTCGAGCAGGCCGAAAAGAAGATCGAAAAGCTGGTGAAGGATCAAAAGGGAAACCTGACAACCCAACCGCTGGACGAAAGCGAACCGGAAGAGGCGGGTCAGGATGAACTCCCATTTTGAAGAACTACGCGCCGAGACCGAGCGCGAACTGAAACGGGTTTTCGACGCGCGGCGCGGCGGCGTGCCGGTGCGGCTGATGGAATCGATGGAGTACTCCGTCAACGCCGGGGGCAAGCGGCTGCGGCCGGTACTCTGCCTCGCCGCGTGCGAGGCGGTGGGCGGCAACCGCGCGGCGGCGCTTCCAACGGCGGCGGCGTTCGAGATCATCCACACCTACACGCTGATACACGACGACCTGCCGGCGATGGATAACGACGATCTGCGCCGCGGCATGCCGACCAACCACATAAAATTCGGCCAGGCGACCGCCGTCCTTGCGGGCGACGGGCTGCTGACGCTCGCCTTTGAGCTGACGGCGGAACAGCCGCAGGGCTACAAGCTCGACCCCGCCGTGATGGTGCGCGTGGCGCGGCTGGTGGCCAAGGCGGTCGGGGCCGAGGGTACCGTCGGCGGACAGCAGGCCGACATGGAAAACGAAAACAAGGATGCCGACCTGAAAACGCTGGAGTACATCCACCGCCACAAAACCGGCACGATGATAGCCGCCGCCGCCGAGACCGGCGCGCTGCTGGGCGGGGCGGACGACGCCACCGCCGCCGCGATGCTGGCATACGGCCAGAAAATCGGCCACGCCTTCCAGGTGTTTGACGACATCCTTGACGTGGTGGGCAACGCCAAAGAGATGGGCAAGAACGTGGGCGGCGACGAGAAAAAGAAAAAGACCACCTACCCCAAGCTGATGGGGCTGGAGGAATCGAAAAAATACGGATTCAAACTGATCGACGAGGCGGTGGCGGCGCTGGCCCCGGTGAAGGGAAACACGCAATTCCTTAAAGACCTCGCCGTCTACATCGGCGCGAGGAAAAAATGAACCTGCGGATACTGCCGAACCTGAAAAACCCCGCCGAATTGAAAAAACTTTCGGAAGCGGAACTGGCCGAGCTGGCCGGGGAACTGCGGCAGAAGATCATCGAAACGGTGGCCGCGAACGGCGGGCACCTTTCGCCCAACCTGGGGGTGGTGGAGCTGACCATTGCGCTCAACCGGGTGTTCGATTTCGCGCGCGATAAGATCGTGTGGGATGTGGGGCACCAGTGCTACTCGCACAAGCTGCTCACCGGGCGGTTCGACAGATTCCACACGCTGCGGCAGGAGGGGGGCATTGCCGGTTTTCCGCGCCGCGCCGAAAGCCCGGTGTACGATCACTTCGACACCGGCCACGCCGGAACCTCCATCTCGGCGGCGCTGGGCTTTGCCAAAGCGCGCGACCTGGGCGGTCTGAAACACGATGTGCTGGCGGTGATCGGCGACGGCAGCATGACCAGCGGCCTCTCCTTCGAGGGGCTGAACAACGCGGGCGCGCATAAAACAAACCTGATCGTCATACTGAACGACAACGAGATGTCGATATCGCCCAACGTGGGGGCGCTTTCCAAGCACCTCAACCGCATCATCACCGGCGAGATATACAACCGCATGGTGAAAGACGTTGACGGCCTGCTGGAAAAAATCCCGCGCGTGGGGCAAACGGTGCAGCTGCTGGCCCACTCGGTGGAGGAGGGGCTGAAATCGATGGTGAAGAACGTGCTGGCCCCCGGCCGCCTTTTTGAAGACCTCGGCTTCAAATACTTCGGGCCGATAGACGGCCACAACCTGCCGTTCCTGCTGGATACCCTTAAGAGCGTGAAAAAGCTGGAAGGGCCGCGGCTCATCCATGTGGTGACCCGCAAGGGAAAAGGGTACGTGCCCGCCGAGGAAAAATCGGGGCCGTTCCACGGCACCTCGCCGTTCGTCGTGGCCACCGGCAAGAAAACCGCCCCCCCCGCCCTCACCTATACCGCCGTCTTCGGCAATACGATGGTGGAACTGGGCGGCATGATGCCGAAGCTGGTGGGCATCACCGCCGCCATGCCGGACGGCACCGGCATGGTTGAATTCATGCAAAAATTCCCCCAACGCTCGTTCGACGTGGGGATAGCGGAACAGCATGCCGTCACCTTCGCCGGAGCGATGGCGGCGGAAGGATACCGCCCCGTCGTCGCCATCTATTCCACCTTCATGCAACGCGCCTACGACGAGGTGATACACGACGTATGCAACATGAACCTGCCGGTCGTCTTCGCGCTGGACCGCGGCGGCATCGTGGGGGACGACGGCTCAACCCATCAGGGGGCGTTCGACCTCTCCTTCATGCGGATCGTGCCGAACATGACGGTGATGGCCCCGAAAGACGAGAACGAACTGCGCCACATGCTCTTCACCGCCGTGAACCACAACGGCCCGGTGGCGCTGCGCTACCCGCGCGGCAACGCGCGGGGGGTGCCGCTAGACCAGAAATTCCGCGATATCGGGATCGGCAAGGCCGAACTGCTGCGCGAAGGGAACGACCTGCTCATTTGCGCCATCGGCAACATGGTGCACGAAGCGGTGGAAGCGGCCACAATGCTGGCGAAAGACGGCGTATCGGTGGCGGTGATAAACGCCCGCTACGCAAAGCCGATCGATACCGCCCTTATCGGCGCGTGGGCCAAACGGTGCGGCCACATCCTCACCGTGGAGGAAAACGCGCTGGCGGGCGGCTTCGGCAGTGCGGTGTTCGAGGAACTCCGCAAGGAGGGGCTGGGCGCAATCGTAGGCGAAGCGCTGGGCATACCGGATCGCTTCGTCGAACACAGCACGCAGGAGAGCGCGCGCCGCCGCTACGGGCTGGACGCCGCGGGCATCGCCCAACACGCGCTTGAACTGTTCAAGGTGCGCAACGACCTTGAAAATTTCATCTTCGACAAAAAGAAAAGCCCCGATCCCCTGCGCAAATAATTCGCTGCGGGTTTTCCTTCCTTATGGGAAAAAACCACAGAGGCACGGAGCCGAAAACCAGCATCTTTATGCTGTTCTTTTCAAAGGATTCTTTGTGCCTCTGTTTCCCTGTGGTTATCTTCATCCAAGGGTGTTGGGCAAAAAACCACAGAGGCCCTTAGCGCTTTTTGTGTTTGTCCCGGTTTTCCTTTTTATGGGGGCGTTCGCCGTGCTGTTCTTCTATCTTCGGCACGGCCAGTACCGCCTCGCCGGTGCAACTGCCCCCCTTGCCGTCATCGGCGCTGAAGGCGACCAGCCACTTTTCCACTTCGGCGTCGTGTTTATCATGTTTGCCGTGGCGGGCGGGGCCGTCAACTTCTTCAATTTCGGTTACGGCGCTTACCGTTATCACCGGCACGTCGCCGTCGGGATCGGTCACGTTTTCCACCAGCACGTCGGCGGCGGCCGGGTGTTCGCGCACATCATCGAGGGCGTTGGGGTCTTTCAGCCGCGCCGTGGCGGCGGTGCAGACCGGCGGCCGGTTCACCATTTCCATCGCCATCGCAAACTGGTTCACCTGGCAGTTGTTGGCTTCGTTCAACTCCGGCACCGTGTTATCCGCATCGGCGCAGGCGAAAAGAAAATACGACCCCGGCGCAAAACCGGCGGGCATGGGGAACGATTGCGTAAATTCGGCTGTTTGCGTGTACGGCGCCAACGGCGGCACCGCCCGTTCGCCCAGCACGGTAATAGTGGCGGGATCGAAAACTTCGGTGGCGGAAAGGTAGTAGCGGGTGATGCTGGCGGCCGCCGCGGTGCTCCCGTCGTTGCCGGTGATCTCGCGCACCTTGATCGGGTTGCCCGGCCCCTTGGTTTTAAAGAACGGCGGGATGAAGTATTTCACCCGCAGGTCCGATCCGCCCTTCCAGATCACCGTCACCATCTCGGAATTTAACGTGTAAGAGCCCTCGCCATACACCACCAGGCGGGCGGCGACGGTATCCTTCCCCTCCGTCATGCTGAGGTAGCTGAACAGGCACTGCCCCGCCGCATTGGTAAGGCAGCCGAAGCCGCGAAACACCATATCGCCGTTGTTAAGGTTCAGCGGCGCCTGCAACGGGTCGCCTACCAGCCAGCCGGTATTCGGGCCGTCGACGACTTCAATGTAAATTTCTTTGCCCGGCTGCGGCACGCCGTCGATGGCGTAAGTGGCGGTCAGCGTCCGCCCGATCCCCAGCGGCCCGGTTTGGGAAAGGGGAGTGAGGATGAACGAGTGTACCGGCGGCGGAATCCACGGCGGGATGAGGCCGATGATGTATTGGGCGTTGTAGTAAAGCAGTCCCTTGGCCTCCAGCGTGATTTGCGAGGGGGTGGCGTTTTGCGCCATCGCCATAAATTCGCGCATCAACGCCGTGGCGGGAATCGAGTGGTCGGTGGCTGAGTTGATGTTGTATATTTCCGCGCTTGCCGCATCCAGCTTCGCCGAAAGGGCGGTGGCCAACGCCGGGTCGGTCAGCCAGCCGAGCGTTTGCGATTCGGCGATATACCCCCGGAGTATATCGAGAAAAATAATCGAGTTTCCAGCCGCATCCACCGGCGGCACGGTCGGGCCGATGGTTTTAACGCGGTAGGTGACTGACTCGTCCAATGCAACTATTTGCTCAAAGGTAATACCGCTTTCTTCTCCCCCCACAGGCGAAGCCGTTTCCGGCCTAAAAATCATTGTCCGGATGCCCGGCAGGCCGGGGCTTTTTACCATTATTCCCGTTGTAGTGCTGCCGGGTAACATATCTTCCGCGTCCCAGTTTAACAACCCATGCAGACTATCAAGGTCTGCGAATTGCCACCCAGGAGCACAATAGGCGACAGCGGGGACGAATGGCGTTCCTTTTGGAGGAGGAACAACATGGCGAAGTGCAATGTCCTTGTTATAGCATGAAGAGCTAACCAGATTGTCCGTCATTGGCAGCGCGTTAAGAGGGGCTGAAATATCCAGGTCAATATAGATAATTGTGCCAATATTCGCCGCGCCGCTTTTCACCGTGTAGGAATAGGTGTATTCCCCCCCGGTTTCCGTTACCGATGCTTCAACCACGGTGCTGGTTACAAAGGGGATTTCTCCGCCCCAATAGGTGGCGGAATGCGCTGTTTCCGAAAACAAAGTGACCGCCGCCATCGCCAAGAGAAGGAACGATCTACTCGCATTCATAATGTATTGTCGCCTCTTTTATCTTTGTACAGCCATACTTAATAAACAAATTTGTCAGCCGTTTTTGCAGTTTAGGATCAGCCCCTACCGTAACACTGTCGATATCCACCCCAGTTCCCTTCCGGTGGCCCTTGTGTGGTGGCAACCCGGTATCGTGATAGTCGTACAATCCACCTTGAGGCAGGCTCATGTCATTTACGCTTAGCTGTCTGCCTGTCTGGTCAAAAAAATCATGGGCAACCGCTGCAGTAGCCGCAATCAGCCCCGGCGTACCAAAGTGGTTGCCTGTATGATTATTTGGCGTACCATCCGCTAAAAATGGATGGCCCGAGAATTTGTAATCGTTCGCGGTGCTTGGCGGCATCGGCCGCAACCCTTGCACCTGAAATTCAACATGGTAAATAATGGTGCATGCCGCCAATGAGCCGTCCGGCCGACAGACACGCCCGGGTGGCGCTGGTATCACGGCTTTCATAATAACCCCGCCGGACATTTCCGGCTGATCGTGCCTTATCCAAAAGGTCTGCGCGGTTTGTCCCCGCACTTCCCATTGGCTGACTTGTACAGCCCCGGCTCCGCTTAGCTTGCCTATTCCCGTGCCGACCATCCGGCTATGGGTATGACCCGCACCGGCGATGTAAGGAGGAGAGGTATCTTCGGTTATCGATACACTAAACGGGCAGTCTGCCCAATCCATGACATATGCATCATAACAACCAACCGGAATATCCTCGAAATAGGTAATAGGATTTTCAGGATCCTTTGGAGGCTGCCCGATAGCGTACACGTGCCCTTGCCCGGCGACATACCATGCTAACGCGGTTGAGCAATTGAAGGTGACAAGGAATGCAAACGCCAACATCACCGCCGTTAAAAACCACCGACACCAAGCAACCCTTAACCTGTTTTTTTCCATGCATTCCACGCTAACACGCTTTTTGAATCTGTCAAGATATTATTATATACTTTTATTGCTGTAATTATTATGCCACGAACCGTTACGCCCCCATGCTCGCCAAAGACGGCAAGCAAGAGGCGGGCGGCAACTCTGCGCCTTTGTTTCTTTGTGGTTATCTTCATCCAAGAAGGAAAAACACTGGATTCCCGCTTTCGCGGGAATGACATCCCCGGAAATGGTTTAATAGGCGGCATGGCATCAAACAAAAAACGGCTCGACCTGCTGCTGGTGGAGCGGGGGCTGGCCCCCACCCGCGCGCGGGGGCAATCGTTCATCCTTTCGGGCAACGTCTTCGTCAACGGCCAGAAGGCCGAAAAGGCCGGCGAGGCGGTGGCGGAAGATGCGATCATAGAAGTAAAGGGGAAAGACCACCCCTATGTGGGGCGCGGCGGGCTGAAACTGGCGGCGGCGCTGGACGCGTTCAGCATAGACCCGGCGAAAAAAACCGCGCTCGACATCGGCGCATCCACCGGCGGCTTCACCGACTGCCTGCTGCAACGCGGCGCGGCGAAGGTGGTGGCTGTGGACGTGGGAAGCAACCAGATCGACTGGAAGCTGCGCAACGACCCGCGCGTGACCGTCATCGAGGAGTTCAACGCGCGCAACCTAAAGATGGAGGATGTGGGCGGGCCGTTCGACATCATCGTTATCGACGTGTCGTTCATCTCGCTGGAGCTTATCCTTCCCCCTGCCGCGGCGGCGCTGGTCCCCGGCGGGGTTTGCATCGCGCTGGTGAAACCGCAGTTCGAGGCGGGGCGCGAAGAAGTGGGAAGCGGCGGCATCGTGCGCGACCCGAAGGTGCATAAGCGCGTTGTGGATAAAATCCTCGCGCTCGGAAGCGGCCTCGGCCTTTCCGCCATCGGCCATATCGATTCCCCCATCGAAGGGACCAAAGGGAACCGCGAATTCCTGGCCGCCTTCAGAAAACCCTGACACGCCCGCAGATGCCGGGCTATTGTCCCGGCTGGACGTTCTTGTCCGTAGCCAGCAGTTCTTCTATCGAATGTGCAATGTTCCGCTGCCCCAGCTTCGCCAGCACCCCCGCCTTTTCCAGCTTCCGGTGGACGTTGGGGCGCAGCTCGACCAGCGCCAGCCGCGTGTTGCGCGCCGCGCACTCCTCGATAAGCTCGCCGATGGTCAGCAGCCCCGTTGCATCGATGAAGGGAACGCGGCCCATGCGCAATATAAGCGTGTCGGCATGGTCCTGAATAGTTTCGAGGGTCGACTCGATGCGCTCCACCGCGCCGAAGAAAAACGGCCCGTCTATCGAATACACAACCGTTTTGGGGGGAAGCAGCGGTTCCCCGCCCGCCTCCGGCGCCGCGCCCCCGAATTGCGCCGTCTCTTCCTCTATCCGCACCGCTTCGGACATCCGCTTCATGAACAGCAGCGTCGCCAGCACCACGCCGATGTTCACCGCGATGACCAGGTCGCTGAACACCGTCAGGAAAAACGTTATCAGCAGCACCGCGATATCGGCCTTGGGGGCGGCGCGCAGCAGGTGGATGAAGTGGTGCGCCTCGCTCATGTTATAGGCGACGATGAAGAGGATGGCCGCCAGCGCACAGAGCGGTATGTTGGAGGCCAGCGGCGCAAGGATGACGATCACAAGCACCAGCGTACCCGCGTGGATCAGACCCGAAACCGGGCTAGTGGCGCCGTTACGGATGTTGGTGGCCGTACGGGCGATGGCCCCGGTCGACGCAAAGCCGCCGAACAGCGGCGAAAACACGTTCGATATCCCCTGCCCTATCAGTTCCTGGTTTGAGTTGTGTTTCGTGCCCGCCATACCGTCAGCGACCACGGCGGAAAGCAGCGATTCGATGGCGCCCAGCATGGCGATGGTGAACGCCGGGCCGATGAGGTGCAGCAGGTCGGAAAAGGTGAATGCGGGAACCGCGAACTCCGGCAACCGCTGCGGAATGCCGCCAAAGGCGCTGCCGATGGTCGCCACGCCGTCAAAGTGGAAATACGCCTGCAACGCCGATGCGGACACCAGCGCCACGAACGGGGCCGGAACCCGCTTCAACACGCGCGGCGAGACAAGCAGTATAAGCAGCGTCGACACGGCCAGCATGGTGGTATTCCACTGCATGGTGGGGAAATCCCTGATGAGGAAGAGCAGTTTTTCGTGAAAGTGCTCGCCGCCGCCGGAAAGCGTGAGGCCGAAGAAATCCTTCCACTGTCCCACGAAGATGATGACGGCGATGCCGCTGGTGAACCCCACGATAACCGGATCAGGGATGTATTTGATGACCCCGCCCAGCCGGGCGGCCCCCATGGCGATGAGCATGAACCCCGCCATCAGGGTGGCGATCTGAAGCCCCGTTATGCCGTATTTCGAGGTGATGCCCGCTAGGATGACGATAAACGCCCCGGTGGGTCCGGCTATTTGCAACCGGCTGCCACCCAGCAGCGAGGTGAGGCCGCCCGCCACGATGGCGGTGTACAGCCCGTGCTCCGGCTTCGCGCCGGAGGCGATGGCGAACGCCATGGCCAGCGGCAGCGCGACGATGCCGACAATGACGCCGGAAAGGATGTTGCGGGCGATATGTTCCTTGGCGAGAAGCCCCGCCTTTTTTGCTTCCAGTATTGCTATCATGGCAATTATCATTCTATTGAACTAGCATTTGAATTCAATTAATATTTGATTAACATACCGGCGGCCCCGCCGGGCCGAGGGAGAATATATGGAAAACAGAACCGCCCGCTTTACCCTGCTGATAGACCCCAAGAAGAAAACGATCTTCGAGGAGATATGCCGGGAGAGGGACCTCACCCCCTCGCAGGTAGTGCGGTCGCTCATCCGGGATTACGTCAAGGAGAACGGCTCGCCCGCCCAGATCGCGCGGATGCCCGGCTCAAAGTCCGGCGGCAAAGCAAAGCCGTAACGCCGCCATACGGCGCGCGCGCATCCGGCCTATCCGTGATATAAATGGCGTCAACAACGGATAAGGAGGCATCAATGGCAATCGTAAAATATGTTCACCTGCTCACGCTCTGCATTTGGGTGGGGGGCATGGTTTTCTTTACGTTCATCGGCGCCCCGGCGATATTCAGGGAACTGCCGCGCGATATGGCGGGCGTGGCGGTGGGAGGCATTTTCCCAAAATACTGGGTGATGGGGTACATCTGCCCGCTGCTGCTGCTTGGCACGCTCCTCTACATCGTGTGGGGCAACATTGAGGGGTTCAAAGTTCAGATCGGCATCCTGGCCTTGGTGACGGCGCTCAGCTTCGTCTCGGGCATGGCGGTCGGCGTGAAAGCGCACGACATCAAGGCGCAGATGAATGCCGAACAGGATGCCGTGAAAAAAGAGGAACTCCACAAGGAGTTCAGGAAAATGCACGGCGTTTCCGCGGTGATGAACCTGGCGGTGATCCTGCTGATGCTCGGCTATGTCTGGTACGTCCCGGTGGTGATCAAGCCGTCGTTCAAAGAATCGGCCAAAAGCTTTCTGGGGCTGTAAACCCCTTACTCCTTCCTGGTGGCGAAAAGGATGATGTGCGCGCCGAAAGACGGGAATAGATCGCCCAGCCATTCGCACAGTTTTCCCAGCGGCACGTTCATCCGGGTGGAGATAAGCAGGTGGCTGGATAAAACCTTGTCCACCGTGTAGCCGCTTTCCGCCGCCAGGGCCGAAAGCGTTTTTACGCTGTACAGGTGGTAGTGGAACGGGGCGTATGCCATGAACGGCATCACGCCGAAGGGGAAGGCGATACGGCTGGCGAGGAAAAAGATATTCGGGGTGGTGAGCGCCAGCGTGCCCCCCGGCTTCAAAAGCCCGCGCAGGTCTTGCAGGAATTTCCTGTCGTCGAAGGCGTGCTCGATCACCTCCCCGGCGAAAATGACATCGAAGCGCTGTCCGCCGAAATCGGGAAACCCCCGGTTGATATCGTGCCGCACGAAGGTGATGCCGTTTTTGGCAGCGCGGGGATGGATATCGAGCGCGAACCTGTTCAGGCCCGGATGCCCGGCCAGCTGATCCAGCAGGCCGCCGCGCGCGTAGCCGATTTCCAGAACGGCGGCATCGGGCTTTGCCAGACGCCCGTTGCGCAGCAGCCAGTTCTTCACTTTAAGAATGCGGCCGGGATCCGGCACGGTGAAATCGGCAAAGGCCTCCTGCTGGCGATCCTGTTCCATCGTCATTATCCGCCGATGGCGGCCATCGGTTTTTCGCACGGCGCGCCGGAGGCGGCGGTAAGGCCGTGCCCCTTCGGCTTGACGGCGAGCGCTTCTTTAAACCGGTCAATAAACCACTGATCGTGCGCATTCTCCAAAAATCCCCGGCCTAGGTCCACCTCGCCATCGCTGAAGAGACACGAGCGCAGCGCCCCTTCGGCGGTGAGGCGCAGGCGGTTGCAGCCGCCGCAAAAATGCCGGCTCAAAGGGGCGACGAATCCAATCCGTCCCGCGCCGCCAACGATTTCGTACACCTCCGCCGGGCCGCCTGCGGGCGCGTGCGGCGCGGGGCGCAGTTTGTAGCGTTCCCGTACTATCCGTTCCATCTCCGCCGCCGCGATGGCGCTCCTGCCCCTAAAAAGGCGGTTGTGCGCGGTCGGCATCATCTCGATGAAGCGCACCTCCACCGGCAGGTCGCGGGCCAGTTGCACAAAATCCAAAATCTCGTCGTCGTTGAATCCGCGTATCGCCACCACGTTTATCTTGACCGGCCAAATCCGTTCTTCCGCCACGCGGCGGATGGCGCGCATCACCGTTTGGTGGATGTCGTGCCCGCTGATGGCCCGCAGCCGTTCGGCCTTCAGCGAATCGAGTGAGATGTTGATGCGGTCCAGCCCCGCTTCTTGCAGGAGCGGGATGTTTTTTTCCAGCAGGACGCCGTTGGTGGTCATGGTCACCTCGTCGATGCCGGGAATGCTTTTCAAATCGCGGATGAGGCTGAAGATGCCTTTGCGCAGGAGCGGCTCCCCCCCTGTCAGCCGCACCTTGCGTATGCCGGCCGGGGCGAAGAGGGCGATGAGCCGCGTTATCTGGCTGATGGTGAGGATGTCGTTGTTGGGATGGACGAGGGAGCCGTCCATCGGCATGCAGTAGGCGCAACGGAGGTTGCACCGTTTTGTCACCGACACGCGGATGTAGTTCACGCCGCGGCCGAAACGGTCTTTGGGCTGATCCATCGTTTTATTTTACACGGATTGCGGCGGAAAAACGCCGCAGTTCCTTTTATAAGCCCATAGCCGGTTTGGCGGGGTGGCGGCGCGCGGAAAAGGGTAAAATGAGTTTTATGAAACTGCTTTATTTCGCCGCCGTGCGGGAACGGCTGAAAACGGACGGCGAGGAAATCCAATTGGAATCCCCCCTCACCGTGGCGCAGATATTCAACCGGTATCTCGCGGCACGGCTGCCGGGAGTTGAAAAAACACGGCTGCTTTTTGCCGTGAACGAGGAGATGGCCGGACCGGAGACGGTGGCGCACAACGGAGACACGGTGGCGGTGATGAGTCCGCTGTCGGGCGGCGCGGCGCTGGCGAGGATACAGGCGGAAGATTTCGACATGGCGGCGGAGGAGCGCCTCTGCGTTGGCGGAAACAGCGGCGTTGGCGGCATCGCCACGTTCGTGGGGCGGGTGCGGGACAACGCGAAGGGAAAAGCCATCGAGCGTATCGAGATCGGCTGCTACGAATCGATGGCGGTGAAAGAGCTGGAAAAAGTGCGGGCCGAGGCGGTGGAAAAATTCGCCGCCGTCAACGTGACGGTAGTTCACCGCATCGGGATATTGCGTCCGGGAGAGCAGATCGTCGGCATTGTGGCGGCGGCGGGGCACCGCGATGCGGCGTTCGACGCCTGCCGGTATGCCATCGACGAGCTGAAGAAACGGGTGCCGATATGGAAGAAGGAGTTTACCACCGGCGGCGGTTTCTGGGTGGAGGGGCTTTAGCGGATCATGATGCCGGTCATGAAGCGGCCGGTATCCCCTTTTTCGGCGCGGTGGCTGTAAAACTCATCGGTGCGGCACGATGTGCATACCCCGCTATCGAAGATGGCCGCTTCCGGCACGCCGGCGGCCGTCAACTGCTCCTTCGCGGCGCGCGCGATATCCAATTTGCCCTCAACGAGGAACCGTTTAAAGGAATCATAGCCCCCGTCAAAAACATCGGATTTCACTTCGTAACAGCAGGAGCGGATGGCGGGGCCGATAACCGCAATTATATTTTCAGGCGCTCCGGTAAGCCGTGCGATAGCAACGGCGATGATGTTGTCAAACACCCCCTGCCGCCCGGCGTGGACAATGGCCGCCGCCTTATTCCGCGTATCGGCCAAAATCACCGGCAGGCAATCGGCGGTAAGCACGCCAGCCGGTTGGTTCGGCTCGGTTGTCAACACCCCATCCGCCTCGTGCCCGCCGCCCGAAGTGGAGCAGACCACCGTGCCATGCACTTGTCGCGGCAAAAATATGGGGCAGCCGCCGGAAAAAAGTCCGGCTGCCTTTTGGCGGTTTTGCATCACCCCCGCCTCGCCGCTGTTGCGGGCGAGATCGAAGCCGTGTTTCGCCTGCCCCCCGCGCCGCGTAGTAACCCAATTAGCCAGCCAGCCAAGTTTGTCCAGCGCGTCATAGCTGTACCAGACGATGCCGTCCCGCTCGTGGCGCGTCATCCGGTTCATCAGCAACAGTTCCCCAAAAATGCGCCGCACCGTTTGCACCCCGCGTGTTCGGGGGGACAGGGCGGCGTTGTTTTTTCACTGGCCGCTTTTTCAGCCTCGGCCTGAAGATACTTTTTCGCAACGTGGCTATCGATGAAATCCCACGGCAGGATTTCACTGAGGTCCTTACGGCGCGCGTAGACCGCTTTTGCGGCGGGGGATTTTAGCGCGGCGGCCCAGCCCCCCTCTTCAAACGCGCGGAGAATGAACGCGGAGACCGAACGGCCCCCCACGCTTAGCAACCCCTGTACGGCGGCGTTTTTGCCCCCCTCGATCTTCAGTTCCATGTTGCTTTCACCCTGAAGCGCCTTTTTCAGCTTTTCGCTTTTTTCCTTCAATTCCGCCAACGGCGCCACCGGCTCCCACTGGAACGGAGTTTGCGGCTTCGGCACGAACGGATTCACGCCGATGGTTATTTTCCCCGCTCGGCCATGGCGCTTGCTGCCGGACACCAGCTCATCGCGGATTTTTTTCACCAACGCGGCGAGCGCGGCGATATCTTCATCGCGCTCCCCCGGCAGGCCGATGAGAAAGTAGCACTTCACATTTAAAATGCCCGCATCGGCCGCCAGCCGGACCGCGCCGAGCACATCGTCATCGGTCATCCGCTTATTGACGGCGCGGCGGAGCCGTTCGCTCCCCGCTTCGGGGGCGATGGTCATGGTCTTCAGCCCCCCCGCCGCCAGCTTGGCGAGCGTTCCGGCGGAGAGGTATTCGACACGGAGCGACGACACGTTGATGCCGCCGCCTTTTGCCAGGATGTGATCGTACACTTCGCCGATATCCGGGTGCTCGCAGATGGCGCTGCCGATCAGTCCGATACGCTCCTTGCGGGCCAGCCCTTCGTCGATCTGCGCGAAGAGCGCCTCCTTGTCCACATGCCGCACCGGGCGGTAGACGAAACCGCTGGCGCAGAAACGGCACCCCTGCCCGCACCCCTTGCCGGTTTCGATGAGGTGCGAATCGCGGAAGATGGAGCCTTCCAGTCCGGCAAGCTGCGCCGACCCGCTGCGTCCAAAGCCGGGATCGTACAACCGCTTCACCCGCTCCGGCGCGCCATCGAGTGGGCGGCGGATTTTTATTGCGGCGTCACTGTTTTCTTCAACGGCATATAGCGATGGCACATACACCCCTTCGATGGAAGCGATATCGCGCAGCCGTTGCGCCCGCGGCAGGCGGCGGCTGGCGGAAAGTTTTTCCACCAGCGACGGTATCGCCAGTTCCCCTTCCCCCAGCACGAAGAAATCGAAGAACGGGGCAAACGGCTCCGGGTTCATCGTCGGCACGATGCCGCCGGCGCAGACCAGCGGGTGGCGTTCGTTGCGCTGCTCGGCTCTAAGCGGGATATTGTTCTCCTTGAGCATCCGCAGCAGGTTCAGCGCGTCCATCTCGAAGGTGAAGGAGAAGGCGGCGAGATCGCACCGAGCGAGGTTCAGCGTCCCCGCGCTCCCCTCCTCCGGCATGAACGCCGCCTCGCAACGGCAGACGGCATCGAAGGCGGCCAGTATCTTGTGGAAGCCGAGATAGCTGGCCCCCACGGCGGCGGTGTTGGGATAGGCCAGCCGCACGGAAAACGATACGTCGCGCCCTATCTCTTGCGGTTTCATCTGTGATAATCTTTCACTCTACTATGGTAACAAAAAGCGCCGATGAACAGTTACGGATAATCCGCCAGGGGGCGGCGGAGGTCATCAATGAGGCGGAACTGCGCGCGAAGCTGGCGCTGAACCGGCCGCTGATCATCAAGGCGGGATTCGATCCCACCGCGCCGGACATCCACCTCGGCCACACGGTGCTCATCCACAAGATGCGGCAGTTCCAGGAGCTGGGGCATCAGGTGGTGTTCCTCATCGGCGATTTCACCGCCATGATCGGCGACCCGACCGGCAAGAGCGACACCCGACCGCCGCTCACGCGCGAACAGGTGATGAAAAACGCCGAGACCTACCAACGGCAGATTTTCAAGATACTCGACGCGAAAAAAACGAAGATCGTGTTCAACGCCGAATGGCTGGGGGCGTTCAGCCCGGCCGAGTTCATCCGGCTTGCCAGCCGCTACACGGTAGCGCGGATGCTGGAACGCGAGGATTTTTCCAAACGGTACAAGGAGAACCGCCCCATCGCGGTGCACGAGTTCCTCTATCCGCTGTTGCAGGGGTACGATTCCGTGCATCTGAAAGCGGATGTGGAGCTTGGCGGCACCGACCAGAAATTCAACCTGCTGGTGGGGCGCGAATTGCAGCGCGACTACGGCATCGGCCAGCCGCCGCAGGTGGTCATCACCATGCCGCTGCTGGAAGGTACCGACGGCGTGAACAAGATGAGCAAATCGCTGGGGAACTACATCGGCATCGAAGAGCCGGCCCGCGAGATCGTGGGCAAGGTGATGAGCATCAGCGACGAGCTGATGGTGAAATATTACGAGCTGGTGGGGGGCGTCACCCCGGATGAACTGGACGCGCTGAAAAAGGGGCTGGCCTCCGGCGAAAAGCATCCGCGCGTGGCGAAGATGGAATTGGCGCGGCGGATCGCGGCGCGCTTCCATGGCGAAGATGAGGCGGCGCAGGCCGAAGAGGGATTTAATTCGCAGTTCCGCAACAAGGAAGTGCCAGACGAAATGGAAATTTTCCCTCATGTCTGGAGCGGCGACACGGAAAAGCTCGTCTCGATACTGGCCGCCACCGGCGCGCTGAAAAGCGCGGGAGAAGGAAGGCGGCTCATCAAGGGGGGCGGCCTCGCAATCGACGGCGCAAAGGCCGACGACCCCGAGATCGCCCTGCCGAAGGGGGAGCACGTTATCCGCCTCGGCAAAAAACGCTATGTAAAAATCCTCCCCGCCTGAACAGCCGGAAAATCGGGGAGATACCCCTGCCTCAATAGGCAAATATTGAATTTAGGGGGTATGATATGTTCACGATGAAATGGGAATTATAATAAGCACGCCATGTTTCAAAAAATGCCTAAACTGTTCACGGATTTTGATCCTGAGGCACGGCTTGTCATTAGCCAAAATGACACCTTGGCTGCTTGTGAAGGACTTCCCGATGACACATTTTCCCTCATCATAAGTTCGCCGCCGTACAACATCGGCAAGGAATATGAAACCGCAACCTCCCTTGAAAAATATCTGGAATGGCAGGAAACCATTTTGCGGCAGTTGGTCCGTGTACTGCGCCATGATGGCAGCCTTTGCTGGCAGGTCGGCAACTATGTGAAAGACGGGGAAATCTTCCCGTTGGACATCTATTTTTATCCGATAATTAAAAAGCTGGGGCTTTCGTTGCGTAACCGGATCGTCTGGCATTTCGAACATGGATTGCATGCTTCCCTCCGGTTTTCAGGGCGCTACGAAACGCTCCTCTGGTTCACCAAATCCGATGATTATGTGTTCAATCTGGATGCCGTGCGCATTCCGTCAAAATATCCCGGAAAGCGGCATTTCAAGGGGGAAAAGCGCGGCCAGCCAAGCTGCAATCCGCTGGGCAAAAATCCATCCGACTTTTGGCGGCTATTGGAAAACGAGTTTGATACCGGCATTATCGAGATACCAAACGTAAAGGCAAACCACCCGGAGAAAACTTCCCATCCGTGCCAATTCCCGATTGAATTGGCAGAACGTTGCATCCTTGCATTAACCAATGAGGACAACTGGGTATTGGACCCCTTCAATGGCGCGGGATCGGCGATGATTGCGGCACTTAAACACAACCGCAAAACAATGGGGATAGACCAAAATGCGGATTATTGCCAGCTTACCCGGCAGCGCATTAAAGATTACTTTAACGGCACCCTGAAAATCCGCCCCTTGGGGAAACCGGTTTTCAAACCTACTGGCAAGGAGAGAGTCTCACAAATTCCCATGGAATGGCTTAAAAAGGAGGGGGCGTGAAAATAGCCGGGATTTATTCATTCAATGGTGGACAAAAGGCCGTGGAAAAGAAATATCCACACCTGCTAAAGGAAGTTAAAAAGACAATATTATCAGTCGATGCCAGCAAATCTTTTATAAAAGAAAGCCGGGAAAAAACCATGCCGGGCCAGATGATTTACAGTCCGGCGGCTCTGAATAAATCTTTCAAGAAGCATTTTTTCGATTTTGGTTGGATTAACCATAGGGTGAAGTGTCAATACCCCACCAAATACTACACGGATAAATACCGGCCAAAAAAACTTCGGGATGGGGCTTTCCGGGATATGGACTTTGTTAAAGAAAAGCTAGGGGTTGAGGTGCAATTCGGCAAATACGCTTTTATGGTTTACAACGTTTGCGCTAAAATGACAATCTTTAGCAACTTGAGCGTGATCGATACCGGTATTGAAATCGTCCCGGTCAAGGAATTTGCCGATCAAATGTCGACGGGCGTTTCCTATTTTGAACAGTTCGTTTGGGACTTGGAAAAGCGGGGGACTTCGGATATAGACATCCCCGTTCTCATTCTTGGCATTGCCAAATAACTAATCATCGGCCCAATGCAGGAGAAAAACGTGAAATGCGTCATCTGTAAACATGGCGAGACCCGGCCGGGCGAAACCACCGTTACGCTCCAACGCGGGGAAAGCACCCTCGTGTTCAAGAATGTGCCGGCCGACATTTGCCCAAACTGCGGCGAATATTATCTTTCGGAAGAAACCACGTCGCGCGTCATGGAAAAGGCGAAAGAGGCGGTTCGCAAAGGGGCCATCGTCGAGATACTTCTTTACGCCGCCTGAAAAATCGTGTTGCCGTAAGGAAAAATAATCCCGGTTCCTTTTTGTTGTCATCCCCGTTTGATAAGCAGGTTTCTCTGAGCCTCCGTGTCTCTGTGGTTTATTGGGGAATGAATAAAGAAAGCTTTGAAAATATGGCTGGATTCCCGCCTTCGCGGGAATGACAGGAGATGTATCGGTGTCCGCTTTACGTTGCCGCCGCATGATTCCTTGGCCAACCCTTCGTTATGCCGGTTTGCCCCATTAGTCAGCCGGGGTGTAGAATTTAACTATGAAGGATTGCAGGGGAGCGGTCTTCGGGTTTCTGATTTTGTTCGTTTTCCCTGCAATAAGCTTGGCGGAGGATGCCCCCGTGGCGGACGGGGTGGAACCGGGGCACCAGATCGAACGGCGGCGGAACCAGTTCAGCCGCGATTTTGCCTACTTCGTTTATCCATTGGCCGGACAAATCCCCGGACTTGGGTCGGCGAGCGGCGCGGGGGCGACGCTTGCCAATATCGGAGGGACCCAAACCGATTTTACCGGGTTCTACGTCAACGGCGATTTCACCGCCGCGGGGGCTACGTTTCTCGATATCCATCTTATCGACCGCTTACTGATATTCAACACCGGATATTACACCTACAAGGTTGCGCCGAAGGTTTTCAGGCGCGGCATCGACTCGGACAAAGGCGATTATTTCCTTCCGTTCTTCGACGGCACCGCGGCGGTGGGGCAACTGGCGCTTACGTTTGACGAGCGCCGCTACGAAGTGTATGCCCGCTGGGTCAACGACGGCGGAACGGTGGACCGGGTGCTCGACCGGTTCGGCAACGAATTCGCCGCCGTCGACAAACGCTATCAGACGGAGAACCTCCTGAACCTCGGCTTTACCGTCGACATCACCGATGACGTGCAGGATCCGCGCGAAGGGTGGCGGGCGGAGGGGGTGCGGCGGACCTCGATGGAACAGCGTTTCATGACCAGCCGGTTCGACATCTACGACCTTAACCTCACCGGCTACGTGCCGGTGGGGCAATCCAGCACGTGGGCATTCAACGCATTCTACTCGTCGGCGGAGCTGCAGGCCGCCGCCAGCACGGATTATGCCACACTGCAAAACGCGATGGGCCTTCAATGCGGAGCCATAACCAACCCGGCGGCGCTGGCGCAGTGCCAGGCCACGGAGGCGCAGTTCGTCAACGACCGGATCGCGTACAACCAATACGGCATCGCCACCCCGCTGGGGGGCACGCAGCGGCTGCGCAGCTACCCCAACGGCCGCTTCTACGGCGGGAAATCCGCTTCCTACGGAACCGAATTCCGCTGGAACCTCACCGATGAGCGGACGCTGATGGACTGGTGGATATTGCGCGGGTTGAGAACCAACCTGCAGGTGGCCTTTTTCGGCGAGATCGGAAGCGTGGCCGATACCTGGAACGATCTTCACCGGCGGTTCCGCTATACGTACGGCAGCGGGTTCCGCGCGCTTTTCTCAGGTGTGACCGTCCGGCTCGATTTCGGGTTCGGCGACGAGGGGGCGGAAATGCAGCTGTTCCTCGACTACCCCTGGTCGGTGTTTTCCATCGACCGGCCGGGCTGAGGCCCGGAACGGCTTACTGCTTGTCCGCGGCTTCGTTCAGCGGACGCCAGAGCATCGGCTCAATGGCCAATTCCATATAGAAACGGTTGTTCTTTTCGGTGGTGAACACCACGCGCAGCGATTCGGTTTCCGAGTGCCCCTTCGTTTCCATCGTCAGTTCCAGCGGCACGGTGATCGGCACCACGGCGGGAATGTTCGCCTTGGCGGCGATATCGTACTTCTGCTGTATCACGCTGCGCACTTTGCCGATGGCCTGGTTGGTCAGTTCCCCCACGTTGTTGCGCACTTCGTCGCTGGTATGCGAGGTGGGCAGGTCTTCCTCGCCCAATCCCATCCCCAAAAGCATGGAGCGGACCACTTCCAGCGCGGCCGCCCCCTCGAAGTTCAAAACCATAAGGCCGTTGTAGTCGCCGTAAAACGTGACGAACGAACTGATGTCGCCGCTCAGCTTGATGCCCGGAATTTGCATGATGGTGTTGGAAATGTGGAATTTCTTCCCGGCTGTTTTTTGAAGAAGATCCTGGATGATGGTTGCAAACAGCCGCGCGATGGCGGTCGAACTTGTTTTCTGAAGTCCCATGTCTGATTCCCTTTCTTCCGGCAAACCGGCGTGTGTAATGAGCGGGTACTATACCATTGAAGCGGCCAAAAGGGCTATACTGCGCCGATGCGTAAATTCCCGCGGACCGCCATAACAGGGCGGATATGGAGCGCCGGACTGTTGCTTGCGGCCATGATGTGCGCCCCCCCCTTCGCCTGGGCCGTCCCCTTTCCCGTGAAGAACCACTCGCCGGTATTCCTGGGCCTGCTCTATCCCTCCGCCGATACCCCGCGCGTATTGTCCGATGGCGATGTTTCGGCGCGCGCGGACTTGCACTACTCAAGCATTTTTTTTCAGGATAACAATCCGGGATGGAAATATATCTTTGACATGGAACTGGCCGAGGTGACGTTCGGCTTGCGGCGGGGATTTGGCCCTTTTGAAGGGGGGATGGAACTGCCATTATTTTATATGGGGGAAGGCTTTCTGGACCAGGCCATTTTGGACGGCCATCAGAGATTCGGCTTTATCGACTACAACGGCCAGCGGGAGGCCCCGCGCAACCGCTACCTTTATTCAGTCATCCATAACGACAAAGTGTGGAACGCGGCTTTGCCCCACACGGTGGCGTTGGGGGATGTCACCGTATGGCTGAAGCGCGAGTTGCTTGCGGACCGGCATGGCGGGCTTGCCGCGAAGCTGCTGGTGCAGGCCCCCTCCGCCATTTCGGAATCGGGACTGGGGAATGGCGCGTGGGAATATGGCCTGATGCTCATTGGCCAACAACGGCTTGAAGATGCCGAATTGACCGTCAACGCGGGTGTTATCAACCCCGGATTTATCGACCGCGGAGACCGGTTGGCCCTCAAGCCGATGTATCTGTGCGACCTCGCGGTTGAGCACTTTTTCATGAAACGGCTTTCGGCGTTGATGCAACTTTCGTATGTCACAAGCCCGTACGGGGAAGAGGCGGCGGATATGTTTCGCAAGCCGTGGCTGGCGATAACATTTGGGGGGCGTTATGTCACCGCTTCCGGCCGGGCCATCGACATATCTTTCACGGAAGACCTCTCCCAAACCGCCCCCGATTTCACCTTTAGCCTCGGCTTTCATTTTTAGCCGTTCCCGCGGTCCCTCCCCCCCGCCGGGTTGTGGTATAGTCGAAACTCCAATAAAAAAACGCGTTCAAGGAGAAGTCATGGACATGAAAAAAATGGTGATCGTGCCGCTGGCCGTGGCGCTGATCTGTTGCGGCGGCGCGGCGCATGCCGCCAAAGACGCCAAAGACATTACCACGCAGGTCATCGAAGAACTGCACAAGATCAATCCGGCGGCTCCGGTGGACGCGGTATCCAAAACCGACCTGGACGGGATCTACGAAGTGGTGATGAACAGCCAGATCTTTTATTTCCACCTCAAGACCAAAACGCTGATCTTCGGCGAGATGATCCGCGACAAAAAGTCGCTGACGGCGGAACGGAAAGCCCAGATACAGGCGTTGCTGACACAGGCGCTGCCGCTGGACAAGGCGCTGAAGATCGGCAACGGCCCCAATGCCGTTGTGGCCTTTAACGATCCGGACTGCCCCTTTTGCCGCAAAGCGGACGCATGGCTGAAAAACCGCCAGGACATAACACTCTACGTCTTCCTGTATCCGCTGCCGATGCACCCTGATGCCGCCAAAAAGTCGCGCAACATCCTCTGCGCGCAAAACCCCGCCGAGACCTACCGTGAAACGTTGGCCGGCAAGTGGGACAAAGCCTTTACCCTCCCCGCCGGATGCGAGGAAAAGGTGAACGCGGTGCTGGATGAACATATGAAGTGGGGACAAAAGCTGGGAGTGACCGGCACACCGGCATTTTGGATAAACGGTATCGGAGTGGCCGGAGCCGACATGCCGCGGATCGAAGAGATACTGAAACAGGGCGCGGCCGGGAAGGCCGCGGACGGAAACGCGCCGAAGGATAATCCGAAAAAGTAACCGCCACGGTCCGACAAAGCAGATCATGCCGGGCCGGCTTATGCCCTATGCGGGATACTCCGCCGGGTGGGTAGAAGGAATGGAAATGACGCAACACGGATTCGCGGCATACCTGAAGAAATTCAGGGGACAGGGGGCGGAGGCCCCGCCGCGCGTAAAAAACCGCTACATTTTTTGGGCCTGGTTGGGGGCTTTTTGCGGCATCTTCGCGGTTGCCTTCATTACCTACCGGGCCGGGGTGCCGATGATGATCGGCTCGTTCGGCGCGTCCGCCGTCCTGATCTACGCGGCCATTGAAGGCCCTCTCTCCCAACCGCGCAACCTCATCGGCGGCCACGTCATCAGCGCCATCATCGCGGTGATCATCTGCAAGACGTTGGGCAATACCGAGTTTTCCATCGCGCTGGCGGTCTCGCTGGCCATCGCGGCCATGCTCTCGACCCGCACCCTTCATCCGCCGGGGGGGGCGACCGCCCTCATCGGCGTCAGCACAAAAGCGGACTGGACGTTTGTGCTTTACCCCGTGCTGGGGGGCGCGCTCGTCCTCCTGACAGTGGCGCTGGTGGTGAACAATCTCGCATCCGACCGTCACTATCCTAAAAACTGGATATAATGGAGACGTTATGAAGACCTCATATAAAAATGTCCTCGTCGCCGTGCCGCCTCCCGCCCACGAGTGGTATGCGCTTTCCACCGATGCGTTGCGCAAGATCGCCTCCACCCTTTCGCTGGTGCCGGACGTCCACCTCACCTTCATGTCGGTCTATTCCGCCATGGAGACCGTTGGCGATGGCGAGGTGAACCTCCTTCCCCCCGAGGTGCTGCGGGAGCTCAATGAAACGCGCGAACGGCAGCTCAAAGAGGGGGTCGCCTCATACGTGAAATGGTTTACCGATAATGGCGTTTCATGTGAGGTGATGATCGAGGAGGGGGATGACCCCGCGGACACGGTGGTGACGGTGGCAAAAAGACTCAATACCGACCTCATCCTGGTCGGCTACCATCACAATGAAGGGTTGTTTGACCTGTTTCTTCCGGATGTGGCCAGGCGCGTGGCGAAACACGCCCCGTGCGATGTGCTGCTCATCTCCCCGTCTCACAAATAATGTCGATCGCATAAGGAGAAGTGTCAATGAACCGTTCCATCATGACCTTTGTGCTGCTGCTCGTTTTTGGCTTTGCCGCCGCCGCATATGCCGCGGATGTTTCGGAAGGGAAAGCGTTGTTCCAGGGGGAGAAATACAAGTGCTACACCTGCCACGGGAAAGATGGGGCGGGGGGTACCAGCGCACCGGGTTTCAAAGGTGCGAGCAAAAAGTACTCGCAGAGCGAGATGATGAAAAGGGCGGCGCACAATTGCCCCCCCACCGGCGCATGCAACCCGAAGGAGCTGGAGGCCATCGTCTCGTATTTGCGGACGATATAGGTTTTTGGGGAGCGGCTGACCGGGGGTGGGCAGCGCCCGGCAGAATCGGCATTCGGGCCGCCGCCCGGCTGGATGAACAACCGGAAACTTGCATTGCGCCTCGTCTCTTTCTTGCAATTAGCCAAAAGTTGGCTATACTTATCTCTTCTTTTTTGGATGGTGAGTGTAGCTCAGCTGGTAGAGCAATGGGTTGTGGCTCCATTGGTCGCGGGTTCAATCCCCGTCACTCACCCCACATAATCCAGCATACCCCCGCAAGGGATTGAAACGAGCTTCCGGCGCGACCGGCAAGGGAGCGCAAACAGGCATGGATGCCTGTTCAGGAAGCGAGGCGGCCCGCAAAGCGCGAGCGTGACGCGAGCGCGCATGTGGGCAATCCCCGTCACTCACCCCACTTTTTCCCTTTAAGGGCATAACCTGATCCGGCTTTTAAATTCCTTGCCATCTTTATTTTTTCACAACCAAAAAAAGTTAGATATACTCCAAAAGTGTGTCAATATTGCCGAAACAGAACGTTGCGTTTTTAAATTTTGGAAAAAATGACGATGCATAACCGGAAACAAAAAAGGGTTTCGACGGAGGGACTGGGCCTGGCCGGGGAACTTTTCCTTCATCCTGATCCAAAGCCGGTCAAAACGGAGCTGATAGATATTTCGGAGGGGGGCGCCGGGATACGAATTGCCGGGCCGGCAAGCGAAGAGCAGAAACGGATGCTCGATTTGCTGGTTCGCAACGCCCAATCGGGAAAACGCACCCCCGTCGCGTTTTCATTTAACAACGCCAAAATCCCCATCGTCATCATGAACAACTGGGATGACGACTGTTACGGTTTCACCATCAGCGAAAGCAGCCACCAGCAGCTTGCGTCGCTGGCGGAGCGGGGGCGCAGTTTCTTTCAAAGCCTGGTTCAAGCCGCGTTAAGCAAAGGGGCCGGAGAGGCCGGTATCAAGGAATACCCGATCCTCTCGATGGAATTTTTGCCGCCGGACATCAGGACTTTTGTTGAAAGCCGGGAATTCTTCGCGTTATTCATGCCTGTACTTGCGACATCGCTTGTTGAAAATATTCCTGGCATCAAGAGAATCGTCACATCCCCTCAGGATACGCATCTTTTGCAAGGGACCCTATTCCGCTTCCTCAAGGCGCAGGGAAAGGACATCCAGCTCATCATGGGAGCCGCGCTTCACTTTATGCGTCTGCGCGAGGGGGAGACCCCCTTGGAGAAGCTGGTTGCGCCGGCCACCAAACACCTCATTGATGAAGACCGCCTGGTCGGCTTCGAAGAGCAGGCGCGCCTGCGCGATCTTTTTCTGGAGGAACTGGCCATCCACCAACGCAACGCCAAGGCCAAAAGCGCCGCCGAATCAAAGCCAGGCGGGGAGGGAAAACCGGCCGCCAAGACGGGGCCGCAGGAAAACGGCGCAGTCACCCCGTTAAAAGCGGTTCCGGAAAACCACCCGCTGGCGAACGTCATAAAAACCCGCTTTGACGCCTTCAGCCGGAAAATATTTTTCATCCAGAAGCTGGCTCCGGCCATCACCGACCATTACTTCAACAAGTACCTCCCCCGCGATCATGAGATGATCGAGATCGCGAAAGAAGATCCCCGCTTGGCCAAGACCATGCTTCCCCGCTGGGTGCAAAACGAAATGCAGGAAATTTCCGGCAGCAAAGACCACCAATTGCAGGGGATGATCGAGGAGCAATTCCGCCTGGCGATGTTCGAATACATGATCGGCCGCCGCGCGCAGAATATCAGCCACGAGGAAATCCACGACCTGTTCGAAGGAAAGATACCTCCCCAATTCGGCGGGGTGCGGGACAAATTCCTCAACTCGGTGTGTGTCCTTATCCAGCCCGGCATAATGCAACGGTTCGGCGATTTCATGGCGGACATCGAAAGCGAACGGTCCAAGAAGCTGGCCGAAAAGGAAAACGAGATCCGTATCTCCAAACTATACCCCGCCGACCTTACCAAGGAATTCCTCTGGCCTAAGGTGGTGGAAATGGGGGAGATATTCCCGTTACAGCGCGAGTTCGCCAAAGCCTGGGTGGCCAGCGAAAAGCGGCTCATCAGCATCAACGACCTGGGGAGCGTGGTGGTGGTGCCGTTTGAAACGTTTGTTGAATTCTCGAAACTGGTCGACCGGTATGGGATTGAGGGAGTAAAAGCCTCGGACTTTTTCGTTAAGGTGGATCTGGGGGAATTATACCGCCGCACCATTAAAATGCGTGACGGCACGGAAGCGAAGGACGTGTTCGGCCTCTATCTGGACACCCTGCTCCCCTTGGTGGCGCGCGAGGGCTGCATAAGTAAAGTGGTTAACAGTCAGACCAACAGTGTTTATTACGTCCTAAATAAATCGAAATCATACCTGACCAAAGCGTTCGGCAAAGGCGCCGATGAAGCCATAAAACTGATAGACAGCGGCATGCTGACCATAGAACAGGAATCGAAAGATTTCATATAACCCGCCTGGTTCTTCCCGCCCAAAATCCCATCGGCAAGGGATGCCGGTTTTGGTTCCGTCGCCAAACCCACACCTCCGCACGGTTCCCCAAAACCATTTCTATTTTCCCGCGGTTGCGCCCGTGGCGGGCGGTTCCGGAAAATATCCCGGCGTCATCCGGGCGGTGTCGGCCCCAATTTGATATAATGATTGACAAGCGCACACGGACGTAGGACATTTATTATGGTAGCGGAACATAAAAAACCCGCCAGTCATTGGGAGGGAACGGTCATGAAAGTGGGGATTCCGTATTGGTTGCGGATGGTCATCGGCCTCGTATGCCTAACGCTTAACCTTGCCGCCATCCCCCCCGCTTTCGCGGCCAGGAATTTCGGAGGAGAGATCGCGGATATTTCCGGACCCGTATTTGTCGTCACCAAAGACACCCACAATATCGTCACGGCCACAAAGGGAATGCGGCTTAACCCCGGCGATGCCATCACCACCGGACAGGAAGGCGAAGCCGAAATTCTGTACGATGACGGCAACCTTACGCGGTTGGACGAAAACAGCCGCATGGTGATCGAGAAGCTTTCCATCGCGGAAGGGGGCGCCCGCGAAACGGGAATCCGGCTCGAATTGGGACGCGTTAAAAACGCGGTATCGAAATTGGGAAACAAACGATCCAAGTTCGAAGTCCATTCCGCATCGGCGGTGGCAGGGGTGACCGGAACTCCCGATTGGGTAGTAGGCCTTACCGGCGATCCCTTTACCCCCACCACGGAAGTCGATCTGCTTGGGACCGCCGGCGAACCGGGTGAGGTATTCTGCGAAGGCGCCGGTGGCGCGGGACGGCAAGTGATCAACTCCGGCATGCGCTCGGTGGTGCAACACGGGATGCCCCCCACCGCGCCATTTGCCATCGACCCCGAACGGCTGCAAACCCTGATGCGAAAAATGCCCATCAGGACACCGAGGGATCTGCGTGACCTGAAGCGCATGGAACTGGATAAAGCCACCGGAGCGGTACAGCCGCCCCCTGGCGCGGCCCAAACCCCTTCCCCGGCGCCAGCCGGGTCCGCGCTCGGCGCGGCTGGTTCCGCCGTCGGCGCGGCAGGGGCATTGGCGGGGGCTCAAGCCTCGCAGGCCGCGGGCGGCGCCGCCGCAGTTGGGGCGGCGGCAGGTTCGGTGATTGGATCGGTTGCTGGAGCCGCCGTAGGCGCGGCGGCGGGGATGTCCGGCGGCGGCAAGAAAGACGACAGCGCGAAGACAGCGGTTATCGTCACGGCGGAAAAGGAGAAAGAGCCAAAGGTTGTTGCGGGCGGCAAAATAGAGGAATCCAGGCCACTACAGGCGGCAGCGGAAAAAACGGCTGAAAAGGCCGACACCCCTAAAGCGGCGCGTAGCGGACCATCTCCCCTGGCCGCCGGCGAATTACATACGGTTTTTCTGAAAGGAGACGGCACACTTGAAGGGTGGGGCTACAACAATTACGGCGAGCTGGGCGACGGCACGGAAAAGAAGCGGTTGACCCCCGTAACGGCGAAAGGCCTGGGCGGCAAAGGAAACCTTGAAGGGATCATCTCAATTGCCGCGGGCGGAGCCCATACCGCCGCGCTTAGGAAGGACGGCACGGTCTGGGCCTGGGGTCATAACAACAAAGGACAGCTCGGCGATGACTCCGACGACGACCGGAAAACCCCCGTGCAGGTGAAAGGCCCAAACGGCAAAGGAAACCTTGAAGGGATCGTCTCAATCGCCGCGGGCGCGTTGCACACCATCGCGGTAAAGAACGACGGATCGGTTTGGGGATGGGGCTACAACGGCGACTGGCAATTGGGCGACGGCACGAGCAAAAAGCGGTTCACCCCCGTGCAGGTGAAAGGGCCCGGCGGGCAGGGTTTTCTTGAAGGCATGGTTGCGGCCGCGGCGGGAAGCGCCCATACCCTTGCCCTCAAGAAGGACGGTACCGTCTGGGCTTGGGGAAGCAATGACAAGGGGCAGCTGGGCGATGATACCGGCGACAGTTCCAAAACCCCCGTGCTGGTGAAAGGACTCAAAGGAGTGATCGCCATCGCGGCGGGGTCGTCGCATTCCCTTGCGGTAAAAGCGGATGGCACGCTATGGGCATGGGGAAACAACGTTTCCGGACAACTGGGGGATAAAGGGGTCACCAACCGCCTTGCGCCCGTGTGGGTAAAATCCATCGCCAACATAACGGCCGTTGCGGCCGGGGAAAACCACTCCATCGCGCTCAAGGCGGATGGCACGGTCTGGACCTGGGGCGGCAACAGCGCGGGGCAACTGGGCATCAACGAAGGGACGAGCACCATGCGCCTCGTTCCCGTGTTTGTGGACGGCCTGAGCGGAATAACGGCGATCGGCGCGGGGTACAATCACACCCTCGCGCTGAAAAGCGACGGCACTACATGGGCATGGGGCAGCAACAACAAAGGGCAGCTGGGGGACAACTCGAAAGATGACCGCCTGGTTCCCGTACAAGTGAGCGCCCCGTAAGACAAGGCTGTTCCCGCTTTCCGCCTTTTGCCCGCGCGCTCCGCCCCATCCGTTGCCGGAATTTCCCTCAGGCGGTTTTGGGCGGCAGCTTGACGATGGCGATCCAGAACTCCTCGATGGAGCGGACAACCCGGATGAACTGCTCCAGATCGACCGGCTTGCTGATAAAGGCATTCGCGTGGAGTTTATAGGTGCGCAGAATGTCCTCCTCGGCGGACGAACTGGTGAGGATGACGATGGGAACGGCCTTTAACGATTCGTCCGCCTTGACCTCGGCCAACACCTCGCGGCCGTCTTTGCGCGGCAGGTTGAGGTCGAGCAAAATCAGGTCGGGCCGCGGCGCATCCGCAAATTCACCCCGCCGGTGCAGAAAATCCATGGCTTTCACGCCATCGTTCACAACATAAAGGGTGTTAACCATCTTCACGTCTTCCATCGCCAGGCGCGTCAGCTCGGCATCGGCGGGATTGTCCTCGACCAGCAGGATGTTTATCGAATCGGTCCTCATATTCATGTTTCCTTTCTTTTAACCGGAAACCGTTTTGGGCGGCAACTTGATGTTCGCCGTCCAATACTCCCCAACCGAGCCCGCCACGCGGAGAAACTGCTCAACATCGACCGGCTTCGTGAGGTACGCGCTGGCCTGAAGATGATACGTCCGCAGGATGTCTTCCTGCGTGGACGACCAGGTAAGAACAACCACCGGAATGTCCTTCAATGCGTCCGCGGCCTTGATCTCGGCCAGCAACTCCCGCCCATCCATACGGGGAAGGTTGAGATCAAGCAAGATGAGGTCGGGACGCGGCACATGCCTGAATTCGCCCCGGTGGTGCAGGAAATCCAGCGCTTCAACCCCGTCCCCCACGATGTGGAAGCCGCCAATCATCTTTACGTCCTCCAGGACGGTACGGGTGTGCTCGGCATCGGCGGGGTTGTCTTCAACCAGCAGGACTTCGATGGACTCGGTTTTCATATAGGGGTTCCCTCCGGCTTGTATGGCTCCTTGCTTATTGTAAACCAGAATGTGGCGCCTTTGCCCGGTTCCGATTCCACCCATATTATTCCGCCATGGCGTTCCACCACTTTTTTAACCAGCGCCAAGCCGATGCCCGTCCCCGCGTATTCCCGTTGGGTGTGAAGCCGCTGGAAGATGACGAAAATCTTATCAAAGTATTTGGGATCGATGCCGATACCGTTATCCTTCACCCAAAAAATCCACTCTTTGTCATCCTCCTCCGCGCCAACATGGATGCGCGGCGGCTCGCCGCCATGGAATTTCACGGCGTTGACGATGAGGTTTTGGAAGACCTGCATGATCTGCATCTCATCGCCGATAATATCGGGCAGTTTGCCGCGGGAGACCGCGGCATCGGGATTCTGGATTTTCTGCGACGCGATAATGCTGTCAACCAGCTCTTCCGTCCGCACCGGGCCGAAGGGTTTGCCGCGCGAGCCGACGCGCGAAAAATTCAGGAGGTCGTTGATAAGTGCTTGCATCCGGCGCGCCGCATCGGTGACAAAGTTGATGTACATGTCGGCCTTATCGTCCAATTGGGATTTGTAACGCTTATCTAAAAGCTGCACATAACTCGTGATCGTGCGCAACGGCTCCTGCAGGTCATGCGACGAGACATAGGCGAACTGCTCCAGCTCTTTGTTGGAGCGTTCCAACATCCCGGTTTTATTCCGTAACTCATCCATAATAATGGCGGCGCGCTCCTCTGCCTCCCGCAAATGCATCAAGGACAGCTTATGCTCTTCAATTTCGTTTTGCAGTTTGCGTGTGTTCTCTTCGATGTTCGCAAGCATCGTGTTGAAATTTTCGGCCAGAATGCCGGGTTCGCCGTCAAATGCGGGAGCGCGGACTTCAGACTCCCCTTTTGCCACCCTGCGCGCCAACCTGGCGAGCGTCTCGATGGGGGAAGCCAGGTTTTTCGCGATTCCGGCGGCAACCCAGAGGAAGATGGCGGCCAGAGCAACATAAATGGCGGCAAGGTATGTCATCAGGTGTGTGCTTGATTTAAAAATATCGGCCGTTTGCTTCTTTACAACGAGTCCCCATATCTCCTGCTTGCCGATGTGAATATGACGGTAGACGGCCAACACTTCCACCCCCCGGTAGTCGTTGGCTATCATCATTCCCTCTTGCCCTTTGACCGCCAAAGCGGCCGGTATGGCCGGTTTCGCGGTAATGGCCCGTTCAAGCGGCTGAAGACCGGCATCCTTGCCAAGCATGGTCGCAAAAATAATCCGATTTTCCACGGCAAACACCACCTCCGCTCCCTCGCCCAGCTTATTGGCCATCCCAAGGATGGGGGCGAGAGCCTCTTCCGCACGGATTTTAAATATCGCGGTGGCGACCGGTTTCCCGCTTTGCCCTGAACGGATGGGGTGAGCGATGTATATCCAATATCTCTTCTCCGCATCCTGTATCAGGTCCATGTGCGGCTGTCCGGTTCTAACCGGCTCGACTATGAACGCTTCAAGTGGAAAGGACATCCCAACTTCATTAGGCAATGTGCTTACCATAATTGTTTTGGTGGCGGCATCGGCGATTTTGACCGATTCGTATCTTGAATAGGCCGCCAACATTAAACGTATCCGCTGTTCAAGATCGGAATAACCGGGAGTCTTCTTTAACGCGGCCAAGTCAACGGCTTTCCCTTTCCCCGGGATATTCATAAATCGGCAAAGCCGTTCGGTTTCGGCTTTGGTCCCCCCCCCTTCGGCAAGTGCGAAGGCATCTCCCTTGCGCTCGTCAAACCAGTTTACAAGGCGATCCTGGGCTATGTCGGCCGCAAGCGAAAGGGCCCTCTCGTTATCCCGCTGAGCTTGATGATAAATGCCATCATAGGCGGAATAAGGGATGCCAAAAATCTGAATGAGGAGGGTGGCGGCCAGCATAAGGCCGAGAATGGCGGCAAATGAAATTATAAGCCGCGCGCGGTAAAAACGGAGGATACCCCCTCCCGGCCTGGCATTGTTCGCGGGCGGCAGTTCCATCAACTCACTCCCTCTCTCCCCTTGTCCCAAGGGGCCGGACGCGGCCCAAACAAATTTTTATGGTTTCCCAGATGGAAATGCCGGAAATCATCCCGCCACCGCAGCATTCTCCCTGGCCGCAACCGGAAACCGCATCGTGACGTTTGTTCCCATATTTTCCCCGGGACTGTCAACTGTCAGGCTGCCGCCGTGATATTCCATGATCAACCTGCTTACCGTCAAGCCAAGGCCAAGACCGCCGCCCATGAATTTGTATCGGCCGGTACTGTGGTGGCCGGCATCCTCCAACGAATAATACGGCTCGAAGATCGCCTGTTTCCTGTCGCCGGGAATGCCGATCCCTTCATCGCGCACCTCCAACACGGCGAAACCGCTTTCCCGTTTCGCCATAACCCGGACGCTCCGGCCATCCGGGGTATATTTAACGGCATTGGACAGGATGTTATCAAACATCTTTGACACCATATTTTGGTTACCCCGAACCGCCAGATCGCGGGGCCAGGCATCGAGATCGGCAATCAGGCGGATGTCCCGTTTTTCCTTTCTGAGCATATTCTCCGTAATGCCGATAACCGCGCCAAGTTCGATCTGAAGATATACCTTGGTGAAATCCTCCGTTTGCCGCGGCCGGTGCAGGTCGGCGATTAGCGAGGTGGCCTCCGTGATACCTTTCAACGCGCCGCAAGAGTCGTTCATCGCGGCCAAGGCCATCTCGATATCATCCGGCCCCAGCGATCCGCCGCGCCGCGCCTCGATAAGCGATTTAAGGAGTTCGAGCTTTGTGAGGGGGGTGCGCAGCTCATGGGCCGTTATGAGGGTGAAATACTCCCGCACCTTGCGCAGCAGGCTTTCGGAGGTCATGTCGCGTTTCACCATCACAAAATTGACGATCTTTCCCGCCGCGTCCATGATGGGGGAGATGGTGACCAACTCGTCAAAGCGCGCGCCGTCCTTTTTATGGCTCACCAGTTGGCCCGACCACGATCTGCCCGATTTCAGCACCGCCCGTATTTCACCGACATCCCCATTGTGGCGGCTCTCCAGCGCCCAGGCATCCATACCCACCGCCTCCCGGCGCGAATAGCCGGTAATATCCTCAAAGGCTTTATTCGCATATTGGATCGAACCGCGGTCATCAGTGATCAGAATAACCTCGGAAACCCCCTCAACGGCCGTGGCGAGCCGGAGCAGCTCTTTCTCCGCGCGGCGGCGTTCCTCAACCTCTTCCGCAAGCCCGGCGTTGGCGAGCAGCAGTTCGGCTGTCCGCTCCGCTATTTTTTTCTCAAGATCGTCGTGCGATTCACGCAGGGCCTTTTCTATCATCTTGCGCCGCGTGACATCCCTGACGATCGACGTGAACCACGCCCCTTCCTTTGTTTTCCAGGAGGTGATGGAAAGTTCCACCGGGAATTCCGAGCCATCCTTGCGCCTGCCGACGTATTCGGCGTACCGCTCGGAAAATGGCTTGTCGTCCTCAAGGATGTGCCGCACCTTCTCGCTGTATTGCCCGCGGAATTGTTCCGGAAAGAGGATCGATACCGGCTTGCCCGCCATCTCATCGCCCGCATAGCCGAACATCTCCTCGGCGCTTTTGTTCCAAAGCGATATCATGCCCTGCTGGTCAACGGTGATAATGGCGTCGGTCGCTGCTTGCACCACCAAGCGGTGCCGCAGCTCGCTCCCTTCGAGTTGATCCCTGACATGGCTGTTGACCAGCGCTATCGCCACCAGCCTGCCCATCGCTTCCGCGATAATGGCGTCGTTGTCTGTAAACCCTCCCGGCTTGTTGGCAAGGCCTATCAGACCCACCGCCCTGTCATCGGAAATAAGCGGGGCGAACAAAACGCTAGCCATATACATATGCCCCGCAGGCATGAACTTTACCCATTCGCTGTTGAAAAAATCGTTGTGGTACACCGCCTTCCGCATGGTGTATGCATCGCCGCGCAAACCGCGGATCGGCATCGGCAGGGAGGTATCCACCGTGCAGGGCATGCCGCCGGAATCTAAAAAAAGCACGTCGTTGTTGGTGCCGTCTTTGTTCAGCAGCGCCACATAGCCGCCGGAGGCGCCGATGAGTTTTTTGCTGATGTCAAAAATCGCGCGGGCCGTCTGGGGAAACGGGCGGTACGCCAGCACCACGCTTGAGGCTTCCAGAAGAGCGGAAATCTCTTTCTGGCGGGCCACCAGCTTTTCTTCCGCTTCGCGCCGCGACTCGTTTTCGCGCGCCAACCGCTCGTTGGCGGCCCGCAACTCGGACGGATTGTAGAAAAAATAATAGATAATGGGAAACAACAGCGCCGTAATGGCCGTTGAATCTATAAGTATCTCCACCCATTTTGGCAAACTTGAGAATAAAGCAAGAAAAAGCATGAGAGCCGCTTCGGCCAGAAAGACGAAAGCCGCCAGCATAACGAGCAGGTACGCCGGGGATCGGTTTTTTGATGTAACTGAGCCTAATGACATATCACACCTCTTAATCTACGAATAATAATACCGCCAAACAGAGAGTCTGTCATGAATTTTTACATTTATGGGTGGGCATGGAATCCGTACCAGCGGGCCTGGGTCGGCACATGGTTGGCGATGGTTATCCTCTTTTGCTCCGCAGTGCCGGAACAGAAATCAGCGGCATACTGGAACAGGTAACGCGCATATGTAGATGCCGTCATAGACGGCTTCGAGAATATTCTTGAGGTTGCCGGGTTGAAGCCAGAGTTCCTGCTCCGTCCAAGTCAAGACAATGCCAGAACCGTTGCCATCCATAGTTCACCCGATATGGCCGCGTTTATCAGGAGAGGACGCGGGGAGCCTCCCTGTATCAGGATAATCCATTCCTTCTCTTCTTACGATTCTACCACGCAAAACAAATAATTGGCGGATGCGTGAAAATACTGCATAATCCATAATAGTTATTGGAGGAAATGTCGCGTGGCTAAGATATTGATTATTGACGATTCGGGGTACCAGCGCTCCATTATCCGCCAGATGCTGACGGGCGATGGGCATCAGGTGGTTGAGGCGGCGGACGGCGTGGAAGGGCTGGCGGCGGCGAAACGGGAGCGGCCCACGCTGATCTTAACCGATATCGTTATGCCTAACATGCAGGGAATGGAACTCCTTCAAAAAATGAAGGATGAAAATGTCGGCATTCCGGTTGTTGTGGTCACCGCCGACATTCAGGAAACCACCGTCAAGATGTGCCAAAACCTCGGAGCGGTTGGCTTGATCAACAAACCGCTAAAAGGCGCCGCCGTTGAGACCCTGCGCAACCTTATCAAGGTTTATACGGAAGCCTGACCGATGGTCGAAATACCGGCAATACTGCTTGACGTGCTGACGGAATTCGTCAACATAGGCATAGGGAGGGCCGCAGGCATCCTTAACCAAATGGTCAGCAGCCCGGTGACGTTGACCGTGCCGAAAATCGAAGTGCTTGACACGAATGATGCCAGCGGCATCGATAAGGCGCTGGGGGCGGACACCCTCTCGGTGGTAAGGCTCACTTTCAGCTCCGGGTTGGACGGATCGGCGGCGCTCCTCTTCCCGACTGGCAGCGCGCACAAATTCGTCATCCTGCTTACCGGCGAACCGCCCGGTTCCATCGACATCGATTCATTAAAAGCGGAAACGCTCAACGAAGTGGGGAGCATACTCCTCAACGGCATCATGGGATCCATCGCCAACCTGTGCGATGTGCATATCAACTACTCCGTGCCGGAACATTTTGAAGTGATGCCGCGCCAACTCTGCGGCGCCGACAGCGTCAAGGGGGCGGCGGTCATGATCGTACACGCCATGTTCACCGTGCAAGAGCATATGATCGAGGGAAGGATGCTGCTGATCTTCGAGGGCGATTCGATGGAAATGTTGCTGGCCGCCATCAAAAGGAAACTGTAGGGCATGGAAAAGGCGGATGCCGCCCCGGCAAGATCGTCATATGCGCTTCTGGATCACCTGCCGGTGGGGGCGTTCGTCATCGACGCCCGGTTTCGGATCCTCCATTGGAACCGCGTACTGGAGGAATGGACCGGCATTCCGCGCGGCGAGATGCTTCACACGGAGATTGCCGGACGGTTTCCGCACCTCGCGCAACCCAAATACCGGCGGCGGCTGGAATCCATTTTCGAAGGAGGTCCCGCGGCGGTCTTTTCCTCGCTGCTGCACCGCAACATCATCCCGGTGGAATTGCGCGGTGGCGGGGAAATGCTGCAGAACGCCACCGCCGTTCCATTCGCCGCCACGGACGGCGAACGCCTCGTGCTTGTCACGGTAATGGATGTCACCGACCTTAATAACCGCATCAACGAGAACCGCCTGTCGCGCGATACCGCGCTGAGGGCGAAAGAAGAGGCGGAAAGCGCGACGGCGATCAAGGATAAGTTCGTCACCCTCGTTTCACACGACCTTAAAAACCCGCTGGGCACCATGCTTGGTTTCCTTGATTTGATGAAAGAGGACAATACGGCCACGGGGGGCAATCCCAACATGGAGCGGATGTTGGCCATCCTCATTGAATCGGTGAACCACATGCTTCACCTCATCGACGACGTGCTGAACCTCTCCCGGCTCAAATCCGGCAAGGTTCCGCTGCAACCGCGCTTTTTCGGCCTTCACGGGTTGGCGCTTAAATTAGTACAGGCTTTTGAAGGGCAGGCGCAAAAAAAGGGGGTGCGGATCATCAACGAAATACCTGAATCGTGCCGCGTTTATGCCGATCAGGTTCTGCTGGGGGAGGTACTGAAAAACCTCCTGTCGAACGCCATTAAATTCAGCCGGCACGGGGGCACAATAACCCTCTCCCTCCGGGGCGGCGGAGAAACCGTCATCGCCGTGGCCGATACCGGCATTGGCATCGATCCGCGCCGCTTCGATACGCTATTTAAATACGAGGAAAAAACCTCCACTCCCGGCACGGCGGGGGAAACCGGCACCGGGTTCGGCCTTCCCCTCTCCCATGACATCATCAAAGCCCACGGCGGGACGCTGACCATCGAATCCGTGCCGGGCAAGGGGTCGGTTTTTCTTATCACGCTGCCGTTCAAAAAACCGCTGATTCTGCTCGTTGACGACGATTCGGATCAACGCCGCCTTTTCAAGTCGCATTTGCGGGGATTGGATGTGGATATTATCGAAGCGGAAGACGGTGTAGCCGCGCTAAACATACTGGAAAAATGCAAGCCTCACCTCATCATCACCGATATCTCCATGCCGAACATGGACGGGTTGACCCTGTTGGAAACGATCAAACGCTTTCCGGATACCGCCTCCATTCCGGTTATCGTCCTCACCGGGAACCAGGAGATGGACATCCGCGAAAAGACCTTCCGCATGGGAGCGGACGATTTCATAACCACCGGACAGAAGAGGGATGACTTTATGCCGCGCATCACCCGGTTTCTCGGCTGAAAACCCGCCCCCTTATTCCAGCAAAATTCTTCTTGCCTGCTCAACGGCATCCTTGCCGCCGATGATGAGCGAGGTGCGCTGATGAAGTTCTTTCGGCACAATATCGAGGATGCGGTTGCCGAAACAATCGATGGCGGCGCCGCCCGCCTGCTCGGCGATGTAAGCCAGCGGTATCGCCTCGTACATCAACCGCAGTTTTCCGTTCGGGCTTTTTTTATCGGGCGGGTACATGAAGATGCCCCCCTTGAGAAGGTTGCGGTGAAAATCGGCGACCAGTGATCCGATATAGCGTCCCGACAGCGGCCTGCCGGATGCCTTGTCGTCCATTTTAAAGTAGTTCACCAGCTTGGTGATCTTGGCGTCCCAGTTGACGCTGTTCCCCTCATTGATGCTGTAGTATGACGCTTTCTTGGGCGTCATGATGTCGGGGTGCGACAGGATGAATTCCCCCACGCCGGGATCGAGCGTGAAGCCCTGCACCCCATAACCGGTGCTATACACAAACATGGTGGAGCTGCCATAGACGGCATACCCCGACGCCAACAGCTGCGTGCCGGGCTGCAGAAAATCCTTCAACTCGCACTTGGGGTGATCGGAAATCTTCCGGAACACGCTGAAGATGGTGCCGATGCTGATGTTCACGTCGATGTTCGACGAGCCGTCGAGGGGATCGAACAGCAGGATGTACTTCCCCCCCTGCGGATGCCGGTCGGGTATCGGGAAAATATCTTCATTCTCTTCGCTGGCCATGCCGGCGAGATAACCGGTGTGATCCATCTTGTGAATGAGGGTGGTATTGGCGAAAACATCGAGCTTCTGCTGTTCCTCGCCCTGGATGTTGGAACTGCCCGCTTTGCCGAGGATTCCCATCAGGCCGGCCTTGTTCACTTCATACGCGATAACCTTAAGGCCCACGACCAGTTCGTAAAGCATGCCGGAGAAATTGCCGCTCGCGCTGGGATAGAGGCGCTGCTCCTCCATTATCTTTTTGGTGATGGTGGTGCCGAGTTTGGTGGGCATGTCAAAGAGCTTCCGTGCCCCGCTCGCCCGTGCGGATGCGGACGGCTTCTTCGACCGTGGAGACGAATATCTTGCCATCGCCGATGCTGCCGGTGCGCGCCCCTTCGATGATGGCGGCGACCGCTTTTTCCACCAAACCGTCATCAACCACCATCTCCATCTTCACTTTCGGAATGAAGTCGATGTGGTATTCGGTGCCGCGGTAGATTTCCTTGTGGCCGCGTTGCCGGCCGAATCCCTTCACCTCGGTGACGGTCATGCCGGTGATCCCCGCCGCGTTGAGTTTTTCCTTCACCTCATCCAGCTTGTGGGGTTTTACGATCGCCTCAATTTTCTTCATCTCTCCCTCCAAAAACGGTCACGCCGCCTGTTGTACCCTCGGTTGATTTTACCAGAGACTGCCGTCCCCCGCATCAAAACTGCGCCGCCACGGCCACCATCAGCACTCTATCCCCTTTCCAGCGGTCGCTTTGGGTGATGTCCGAGTTGGAAGCGCCAAATGCCGGATTACTGTTAATCGTGTAGAAAATGGACGCCGTCACTCCCTTGCGGTAATCGTGTTTATAACCGACCACATAGCGGTGCTTGGTCTGTTGAAAGACCGTGGCGTCGGACTGCGTATCGGGATCGTATGTCTCGGCCATCAGCGCCGCCATGCCGCGCTCGGTCACCCCGTATGAAAGTTCCCCCCACAACGATTGGCCGCGCGGGTAGGTGTGCAAATTCCCCCCCACGCTGGACGTGTACTGAAAGGTGGTCAACACCTGCTGCCACTCGGCGGCGGTTAGGTTATTCATGGTTCCATCGGTGAACCCGCCTTCAAAGAAGGTGTACTGCATCTTGAAGGCGAAAGCGCCGTATGCCGCCTGCGCCTCGGCACCGTAGTGGGCGTATTTTTGCTTGATGGGGGTGGAGTACCGGTCCCCCACATAGCCGGAAGCGGCGACCTGCCAGCGAAAATCCCCATCGGGGTTCGCGGCACGCGGGTTGGGGTACGATGTTACCTCTTCCGTTTCAGGATACGGGTCGCCATCCGCGGCGGGAAACGCGGCCCGAAGCGCCACCGATTTCGAGCTGTTCGCGTCGGTACCCTGCCTGCCGTCGCCGTTGATTATGGCAAGAGAGAAATCCATGAACGGCAGCGGGGCATCGATACGCAGCCCCATGTCCCACTCGCGGCATTTGTTCATGCTTATGGGGCGGTTGCGGCTGTCTATCGCCATCGTGTTGAAGAAGCCGTAGGGAACCTTTACCACGCCCAACCGCATATCGAACGGCAATCCCGAAAAGCGGCGGAAGTGAATGAGTGCATCCTCCGGATTTCCTTCGCGCCGGTAAAGGTTGCCGTAGGCGCGCGAAAACTGGTGTGCTTGCGCCACCCACTCCCCGGCAAACTGGAGGGTGATGTCGTCGTACAAAGCATGCCTGAACTCCACTTTGACGCGGGGGCGGAACACGGTTTCACTGCCGGTCCAGCCGATGCCCTGATCGTCGATATAAGCCAATTCCAGATAACCATGGAAGGCGGTTTTTTCTCCACCCCCTTCATCCGCCCGCGCGGCGGTGGCAACGGCGGCCAGCAGCAACAACGCCGCCGCAGCCAGCCTAAACCGGTTCCGGCCCTTCGATAATGTCATAAATCTCCTCCGCACTGATATCTTTCATGCAATGGTGGTGCCCTTCCGGGCATTGCCGTTTCATGCACGGCGCGCATTTCATGTCCTTGCTCACAATCCGCACATTTTCGGAAAGCGGTGCGGTACGATTGTAATCGGTGGGGCCGAAAATGGCTATGGTCTTTACCCCCACGGCCCCCGCCAGATGCAACGGGCCGCTGTCGTTGGCGACCACCCAGTCGCACCTCTTCATCACCGCCGCCATCTCCCCAATGGAGGTTCCCCCCGTGAGGTTCATCACCGCCCCCTTGGCCGCCTCTTCCAGATCGGCGGCCTGTTCCGCCTCGGCCGGGGTGCCGAACAGCACGATCCGCCGCTGCGTACGGGCGAGAAGGGCGATAAGATTTTTCAGGTTGTCATGCGGCCACATTTTCGCCGGGCCGTATTTGGCCCCCAGCGGAATGCCGATGGCGCCGTATTCCATGTCCGCCATTTTTGCGGCGAACTCCACCTCACGCGGCAACAATGGAAAATCAATATGCTGGGAAAAAACCGTACCCCAAAACGGGCTTACCAGATTCAGGTAATAGTCCACCATGTGAAGGTGCGGCATTTTGGGAACCGGATGCGTCAGCAGCAGATCGCGCATATTACCGCCGTATCCCACGCGGATTTTGCAGCCGGTACGCTTTCCATCAAGGGCGGAACGGAAGGAATTGGTGAACAGCCAGAGCGCGTCGTACCCCTCCTTCGCCAAAAGATGGTGAACGGCGCCGGAATCCTCTTTATTGAACTTAAGCGTGTGGTTCACGAATGGATAGCGGATGAAAATCTCCCCCAGCCCCCCCGACGCCAACACCCGCAGATCTTCCGGCTTTAGCGATTGCGCCAGCGCCTTGATGGCGGGGATGCACATGATGGCGTCGCCCAGCCAATTGGGCGCCCGCACCAACACACGCCGCGCCGACGCCGCATCAAGGCCCTTCACCGCTCCTCCGTCAACCGCCGGTAGCCGGCGAGGGATGCCTCGGCCTGGCGGATCTCTTGTTCGTCCGGTTGGGTTTTCCAGCGGCGGTGCAGCCAAAGCCAGAATTCCGGCCGCCGCCGGATGAAATCGGCCTGTATGTCGGCCAAGCGTTGGGTGATGTTAAAAATATCCTGCTTCAGGTCGCCGGTTCTTGCCAGTGCAACCTCCGGCAGAAGGTACGCGGTATGCGAATCATCCGGGTGACGGATGGAATATACCGGAATGACCGCCGCGCCGGTGCGCAGCGATACCACGGCCGGACTCTTGAATGTGGAAGCCCACCGCCCCAGGAATTTCGTGTAGACGTTATTGTAGATGGTGTTTTGGTCGGCGGCGATGGTGACGATACAGCCTTCGCGCAGGCGGGCGATAATATCCACCGCCGCCCGGTCGCGCTTTATCACCTTCTGTCCGCAGCTTTCCCGGATGCCGTCCAGCATATCGTCCACCCACGGATTGTCCACCTCGCGGATCACCGAGTGCACTTTGTACCCTTTCACGGCCAGCGCCGCGTTCACCCCTTCAAACTGGTCGTAGTGGGCCCACACCAGCACAACCCCCTTGCCCCGCGCATAAGCCCGGTCCAGATGCTCTATCCCTTCAAAGCGGATGTGGCGATCCAGGTTTTCCGCGTTGAGATACGGTATCCGGCAAAATTCGGCGCAAAACCGGCCGAGGTTCCTGAATGAGCCGTGAAAAAGCTTTTCCAGTTGGCTGTCGGGCGCATCGGGAAAAAGCGGCCTCAGCTGTTCCACGGCGTTCCGCACCCGCTTCCTCATGCCGGCGGTGGCCAAGAGAATGACCCCCTGCCACGCGGCATAACCCAAGAACCGCGGCATCCGCTGCGTCCAGACGATGAGCGCTTTAAACGCGAGATACGCGATGAACGCGCCTATGTTTTTTCTGTTCCTCATCCGCGGCCGGCCAGGCGGGTGAAATTTTCCAGCATCCGCAGCCCCGCATGCTGGCTTTTTTCGGGGTGGAACTGCGTGGCGAACACGTTTTCCTTCTGCACCGCCGACACGAACGTCACTCCGTAATCGGTGGTGGCTACCGCCACATCCTCGGCCGGCACCACATAGTACGAGTGAACAAAATAAAAATAGGCCCCGGCGTCGGTTCCTTCAAGTAATGACGATGGTTTTACAGCCTTAATACTGTTCCAGCCCATGTGCGGCACCTTAAGCCCCGGCCCGGTGAAACGGACCACCTTCCCCTTTAAAATACCCAACCCCTCCTGCGGGCCGAACTCCATGCTCTCCTCAAACAGCAACTGCAAGCCGAGACAGATGCCCAAAAAGGGACGGCCCGACTCGACATAATTGCGGATCGGCTTGACGAGATTGAACCCGCGTAAACCGTCCATGCAAAGGCCGAACGCCCCTACCCCCGGCAGCACCAGACCTGAAGCCGAGGCAATAAATCCGGGATCGCGGGTAATGATGGCGGGAGCGCCGGTTTTTTCAAAAGCTTTTTGCACACTCCGCAGGTTTCCCATGCCGTAGTCAACGATCGCGATCATGCGCTGTTCCTAATAAAAAATGGAGCGGCCTAAAGCGCCCCTTTGGTGGAAGGGGGTGCGCCTGCGGAGCGGGGCTCCGGCTGGGTGGCCGCGTCCAGCGCACGCGCCAACGCCTTGAATATGGTCTCGGCGATATGGTGCAGATTACTGCCGTATTCCACCTTCACATGCAGGGTGATTCCGGCGTTGTTGGCGAAGGCCTGTAAAAATTCCTCCACCAGTTCCACGTCGAAATCGCCCACCTTTCCCTTGGGAAGGACGCCGTTGAAAACAAAAAACGGGCGGCCGGAAAAATCGACCGTAACGGAAGCCAACGCCTCGTTTAGCGGTATCACCGCGTGGCCGTAGCGCCGAATCCCTTTTTTATCGCCCAGTGCCTGGGCAAACGCCTGCCCCAAGGTTATGCCGGTATCTTCCACTGTGTGGTGAAAATCTATCTGGGTGTCCCCCACCGCCTTGACGGTAAGATCGAAAAAGCCGTGCTGGGCGATCTGCGCCAGCATGTGGTCGAGAAACGGGATGCCGGTATCGATCTGCCGTTTGCCGGTGCCATCGATGGCCAACTCGAGCGACACATCCGTCTCGTTGGTTTTCCTGTGTAGCCGCGCGTTTCCCATATGGGCACTATAGCAATGGGCGCGGGGGTTGGCAACAGTGACAGCGGCAAAAACGCCACAAACCTGCCTGCCCAACCCGGCACCGGAAAACATGCCGGCCGGTCTAAAATCCCACTCGGCTGAAAATGCCGCTTTTAACAGAACCATCACCACGCTTTTCTTTGAAGGCGGAGCGGTGTATTATCCGGGCTTACATCCGTATGAATTGCAGCCGGACTAATCAATAACAACAGATCGTTCAGGGATAACGGCTTATACGGGTGGGGTGTCCGAATACGGCTGGTCTTCTTGAGCGATAGGAGTGCTAATCTACATGGATATCGCCACACTTGTACACCACTACCTTTGGCTCATACCTGTTGGGCTTCTTGTCGGCAGTTACGGCACACTTATCGGTGCGGGGGGCGGTTTCGTGCTTATGCCGCTGTTGCTCATCGCCTATCCGAACGACAATGTGGCGACGCTCACCAGCATTTCTCTAGCGGTCATCTGTTTCAACGCATCCTCCGGTTCCTGGGCCTATGCGCGGATGAAGCGCATTGACTATAAATCGGGCATCGTCTTCTCCCTTGCCACCACCCCCGGCGCCATCTTGGGCGCCCTTGCAACCATGTACATCCCCCGGCGTCAATTTGACCTGGTTATCGGCACCCTGATGATCGTGACTTGCATTTTCCTCGTGCTACGGCCCGGCAAAGAAGCGAAACCGGCGCACAAGCATACCCGTTTTCATTGGATACGCGAGATCACGGAGGCGGACGGCGCCACCCATGCCTTCTCCTACAACTCGCTTCTGGCAATTATTTGGAGTGTATTCGTCGGCTTCTTTTCCAGCCTGCTCGGCATCGGTGGCGGCATCATCCATGTGCCGGTGCTGGTGCACCTGCTGAACTTCCCGGTCCACATCGCCACCGCCACATCTCACTTCACGCTGGCTTTCATGGCCTTTACCGGAACCCTTACCCACGTGGCCTCCGGCACCTTCCACCATGGCGCCATGCGAACGGTGTTTCTTGGCATCGGCGTTTTGGCGGGAGCCCAACTTGGCGCACACTATTCCAGCCGTATCCATGGCGATTGGATCATACGCAGCCTTGCACTGGCGCTCGGATTTGTGGGACTGCGCGTACTGTATTCGGCGTTTTAGGCTTTAGGCACGCCCCAATCTGCCGCGCACCAGAACGCTAAATGATCGGTCATGGGGAGAAGGTGACAAACGTCTAACGTGTCAAACGGATACGCGCCGATGGCCCGAAGCCGTACAATGTCACGGCGCCCGGCCCGCCGTTAACCGCCGTATCCAATGTTTTGATCAGGCCGATGTCCGAGGCAAAGAGGCGTGCGCTCCCCCGCCTGCCCCCTTTTATCCCCGCCAGCACGAGGTTCTTAATCGGGTTTGGCAACCCGGCGGCATCAACTCCCATCGCTTCCAAGGCCTTAAGGGTGGCGGCATCTGGAATGAGCGGGCCGCTTCCCACGCGGGCGGCGAAAACCGTGGCCCCCTTTTTTAATTTTCCCGCCGCCGCCGCGAAGGAGGGGTTTTGTCCCTTTGCATCATCGGGATGGAACGCCCCGAGCAGCCTGCCGCCATCCTTGAATACCAGCAGCCAGCCGCCATCCTTGACCAACTTTTGCGAGAAATCCACACCCTTGCCGCGAATGTACCCCTCGGCCGGAATAACGGATGTAAACAGGCCGGTTGAGAAATCGGTCTGCGGCAGGGGAAGCGATGAACGAAGCGTCACCCCTCCTGGCGGCAACGCCCCGCCCGCCGGGATGTCATCAGAATGCGCAAGGGGCAGGCCAATCGCGCGCAGCAATCCGGATGCATCGTGGTATGAAAGCGCGGCGGCTTCACGGGCCAATTCATTCCCCAGCAGCCGGACCAGCGTCAGTTCCTCTCCGCGTTGAAGCCGTGCCAACCCTTCCGCAAAACCGGGATGGCGTTCCGCATAGAAGCGGTACACCGCGGCGGCGGTGCCGTAGTCTCCCCGGTTGCACAACCGGGCGGCGATGACCAAGCCCTCCGCAGCGGGAATGTTTTCACAGAGTCTGCATTCCGGCGCAAGATACGGCTCCAGCGATGGGGGCAAATCGCCACCGGCGGCGGCGCCGATCAGAAGCAGGTGGCGATAGTGGCCCGAAGCTTCGGCCCATCTCTCTGTCCGGGCTGCGGTCAAGGCGGCTCCGGCCCGTGCGGGGCCGCTGTCCATATCAATGGTGTTGGCGATCCGGTAACAATCGTAAGCGGCGCCATCCTCGCCGATAAGCAGGTACCAGCGGGCCGCCTCCATCAACACGGGAAAGAAACCGGGGCTTTTCCACATGCCGGCATAAGTACGGTCCAGATGGCGGCGTAGCATCTCCCGGTGGCCCATATGCAGCTCTTCCATGCGGCGCACGGTCTCTGGCACATCCAGCCACAAGGCCTGTTCCAAAAGCCCCGGCGCCTGGTCTTCGGTGGCGGCGCGGGCCTCTTCCACCAACGCGGCGGCAAGCCGCGCGGGATCCGCCTTGACGGAAAGCCCTTCCATCGGATCGCGGCCGGTCGCCGCCCCCGAGGTATGAATCAACGTGGTGGCTGCCAGATCGGCGTACCATACCCCATCGGCGCCTTTGATCCAGAACTCATACAACGGCATCACCGTGGAAGTGGGCCCCATGAACTGGGTGGCCGCAACAGAAAGGTTGGATAACACCACGGCCCGGCGGCCACTGCGGGAAAAACGCATCTCGATTAAACAGTAACTGAGGATGGGCGGTTTATAGGGAAGGACGGAACCGGAGGCGATCAGTTTTTCCGCCTCGGCGTTTTCATCCATCAAGGGAGCGGTATTGGCCCCGGATATTTTCATGCCCAACAAGGGGGCGGGATAATGGGGGTTCGCCATGAATTGAAGCAGGGAGACCTGTTCGCGCATTTGAGGCAACACCAGGGCGTAAAGGCCTTCCCAGTCGTTTTTCACCGCCGCCTCCCACATCGATGCCTGACGCCGCGCCAAAGAAACGGCCTCCGGCCGGATGGCGCTTTCATCCATTTCCGCGCGTGGAGCCGCCGCGACGGAAACCGCCAGCACCACCGTCAGCGTGGCGAAAAAGAGAAACGGCCTCTTCATTTTCTTCTCCATATCTGGAAGTAACTCACCGCGCCGCTGTAAACATATCCCTCCACCACCCAGGCGGTGAAGCGCGGAGCATAGGCGGAGAGCCGCCGTTCCGGCTTATTATCAATGGCGATATCGACCATAATCACCAGCGCCGGACGGGCCGCGCGCAATTGCGCCACCAGCCGCTCTTCGTCGGCGGGGCCGCGCAGCGTGCCGGGAAGCACCCAATCATAAAACGTGGGGTTTTCCCTGCCGGACAGGTAATACCATATCGGATTCAAGGGGGCGGCGAAAATGGCCGAGCCCGGCGGAGACGCCATCTGTATCCACTCGGTCATCCGCCCCATTACCGTGGCATCGGCCTCGGCGGCAACGACGCCGCGGGCCTTTCCGCCGGGGATCACTGTTGTCACTTCGCGCACGGCGCCAATCGAGCCGGTGTAGAAACCTTTAAGTAAGTTTAAATCGGCGATGTACAACCCCCAAACAACGACAAGCGCGGCTAACGCCGGCCGACGCCACCCGGGGTCGCGCAGTTGGAAAACGGCAAGCCGCGCCAGCACAACCGCCGCGATGAAAAACAATGGCAGGCAGCGGACCAGGTTGTCGAATCCGGCGCGCATCACAACCAGCGCCATCGCCCCGGTTTGAAAATAGGCCAAAGTCAGGAACCGTCTCCGCTCATCCACCGTAAGCCCCTTAGCGCGCAACCCGTGCCCCGCCAGCAGCGCGCCGGCGGCGAACGGCAGATAAAAAAGCATGTTTTCCAAAAAAGTGAAAAGGCCGAACGGCGACCCCTGATACGCGCGCCACGGCACCGGGAAACTGTTCCCCCACTGGCCCAATTCCGTGCGAATCTTGAACAACAGGAAATCGACCAGGTCGTTCCAAAAGAATAACGTGAAAAAAACGGCGGCGGCGG